>NZ_JAUBSH010000057.1:0-42801 GCF_036704705.1 Microcoleus sp. K1-B1
CTCCCTCACCTACGTAAATCGCCCGCGCATTTTTGGGTCAGTAACCAATTCATGAATTACTCTTGTGCTGGAATTCTCAGATTCAGGCTATCAGGCATTGTCTGAGTTAGTTTGGCGATACTTGCTTATCAGCACTTATTGAGCAGTTACCCCGCAAATTTGCACCCAAGCAGAAAAATGTGCCCACAACTTGATGTTTGTGCAAAACTTCTAATATTTTCAAAGTTTCTGGCGAAGGGCCATCGTCAAATGTCAGGGCGATAACTTTTGAGTTGTTAATACTGGCTTTATAAACTATTTGGCTGCGAAATTGCGCGGGCGGTGCGAAGACTAAAGGTTGTTCGGGAGGTTTGGGAGAGGGAGTTGCGGGGGGAGAATGGGGTGTTTTGAGTTTTGGGGGTTTCAGCAGGTTTGGCGGGGGATTTTCCAGGGGTGGGATTGGTATTAGCGGATTTGAATTGGCGGTTTTTCAGTTTTCCCACAACAGGGAAATTGTGATGCTCAATCCGATAAGTATAACGGTTTTAATTACCGATTTTTTATGGCGTTTGCGACTCATCGGGTATAGGATTTATTTTGAACAATCTCATTATGCCTGATTGTTCTGCTAGCTTAAAAGTTTGGTAATTTTTTTTTCAAAAGGTCGATCGCACTCAAGCAAGACTTAGGCAAAAACCGGGTTTTCTTAGGCAAATCACTCGTGATTCGCCGCTGATTCCCATATAAAAACCCGGTTTATTGCTCAAAAATCTACGCTTTCATGCTCTTGCGGCGACCATAAAACAAGGTAATGACACCCTTTTCGTTCAGGAATATATCTACAATCTGCAAGTTTGCCGTGCCCTTTCATCCTCCGGTTCTTGCCACCCAAAAGCAAAATGACTTACCGCATTAATTTGCGGCGTCGCGGCGCGAATTGCCCGCATTTGAATCTCCAAGGATGGCCGATTTTTAAGAGGTTTTCCCCAATCTCCAGCAATGGCAGGAATGATTTTTGCTCCCGCAGGCGCTAAACTCACTGTCCGCTGCACCTGCGGCACAATGCAGCTTACATCCCCGCAATTTCCGTAAGACATGGCGTGGAATTCTATAGCAGCCGGAAATGTGTCCCACGGCTGCAATCTCGAATCATATCCTCCTTGATTTATGGCTTGATTTGCAGTGGGAAAAAACACTGCTCCTACAGGAATTCCCATCCTTTGAGCTGGTTGAATTGCTACCCCCAAAAAATCTAAAATCCCTTGGACTGCGTGAGCAACACTCAGTTTCCACAGGTCTTTTTGCAGAGTGCCAGTATCGGGAAGCCGCGGTGTCGGTCTTGGTGTGGGAGTTGCAGGGTTTGGCTTGTTAGCGGCGGGATTTGTTGAGACAGATCTTGATGCGGCATTCTGGCTTCTAGAAGGTGGAGTTGTTACTGACATCGCCTGCGGAATTCGCCCCTGCCAAAGAGGTTCTCGCTCAGTTGGATACTGTTTGACTACTGCTTGAACGTCAGTAGTATTGATAAATCCCCTAGTCAAATACCGCTGAATTAAATCTCGCCCTTGCTGATTGCTAGCCCGCTGCAAAAGAACTTGCTGCGATGCTGGGCCGTAAATCCACAAGTCTTGAACTTTGGTAGCAACTGAAGCGGGTCCGATGCCCCTTAGATAGCGAATGTAGTCGAATAACATTCCTTGTGGCTTGCGCTTGACTATTTGATTTACTAACAAAGTATAGTCTTGCCGTGCTTGTGGGTTGTACGGATCGATAAAGGCTTGATTGCCCGGAACTTCTCCGAAGTCCTCGTTAATTGCTGCGTATTCGCTTACTGTTAAACTTGTCTGATTTTTACCGTTGATAGCGAGGGTTTGCTGTCTGTCTGGACGCTGAGCATAGCTATAGCCAAAGTTCATGGTAAATAACCAGGCGTATACTTTTAAACCTCGCTGTTTGCCTTTGGCGATCGCCTTTTCTAACAAGTCGTATTTCTCGTAACCGCGATTTCTCACAACAGAAGGCCAAGCCGTTGGATTGTCGGCTGCTGGGAGAAGCACTTGACCATCGTAAAACACTTCGACATAGACTTGGTTGTAGCCTTTATTCACAACTTTGTCTAATACTCGATCGAGTTCTCCGGGTCTGACATCGCAGGGATACAAACGCAGCCAAACTGCTTGGGTTTCGGGCCAAGTTTTTTGGCGGCATTCTGCTATTTCCCGCGCGTGTTTGTTCAAAACAGCAAAATATGCTTGCTGAGATTCCGGTTTTCCCGAAAGGGCGGCGCGGCGCAAGTCTTCTTTTTGATTGACCTGTTCTTGGGATAATTGGCAATAGGCTGATGTTTGGGCAAAAGCTGCTTGATTTCCGATAAACGGCCATACAAGCTGGCTGATGAAGCTACTGGTTAAAACAGCACTTACCGCACTTAAAAAGCGTCGCTGGTGTTGAAAATTCGCGATGCGAGTTGGTGCAATTTTCATGGGAGAATTGAATGGGGTTTTCTGGTTTAAATTGGGTGGCAATCGCAAAAATGCGATCGCGCTCAACAAGCAGCTACAAATTTTCTACTT
The DNA here is from genome assembly GCF_036704705.1 of Microcoleus sp. K1-B1. Taxonomy (NCBI): domain Bacteria; kingdom Bacillati; phylum Cyanobacteriota; class Cyanophyceae; order Oscillatoriales; family Microcoleaceae; genus Microcoleus; species Microcoleus sp. K1-B1. Next base: position 2,553 of record NZ_JAUBSH010000057.1, read on the forward strand.
TTTTCGGTTGACTTAGTTATGGCACAAGTCGATCGCACAATGCAAATTCTATCTGGCGGCTATTTAAATCCAATAAGGGCGATCGGGTAAGATAAGACTGGGCGATTAAACCGTTTTGCAGTATTTTTTCCCTAAATGCTGCATAAAAAAGCGCCTGGTACAGTGGGCGCTAAAAGCAGTTGATATTTCTACTAAAAATTGTTAACACTCAAATATCCAGGATGAAAGATGAATTATTAACATTTATCCTTGATCCTAAATTTTGAGATTAAGCTCCTCTGTTAAGAGCAGCTTCAATCTGCTGAAATTCTGACTCAAGACGCTTTTTCAATTTTTCAGGAACGGGACGGTTTGGATAGGAACTGTAATGTCCTGCCAAAGAGTTTAATGCCGTCCGCATTGTCGTGAAAGAGGCCAGCTTGGTAAGAGCGGGATCGCGGCGGTATTCAGCAAAAAAATCGTTGATACTCGTGCGAGCCTTGGCTTGAGCGGCTGCTTTTTCCGGCGTGCCCTCTGGCAAAGTGAGCGCTGTTCTCAAGCTGTTCACTAATGCTAATGTGTCTTGGCCATAATCTCCACTCAGAGTGGCCGGAACATTGGTACAGCCCGTTACGCCGATGACAACAACTAATACCAGGGCTAACAGACGGGAAATGTAATGCTTCATAAGGGTTAGAAAAATGGAAGCGAAAGCTGCAATCAAAATTAACCTTTATCCTATCTCGAATTGAGGTAATAATGCCAATTTTTCAAAATTTTTGCATTAATACCATGAAACAGAAAATTTGTCAATCCAAAATCTAAAATCTAAAATCTAAAATCGATTGATTTGTCCAGCAACGACGGAGAGAATTTGGGTTTGTCGCAGCCACTGAGCATCAAAAGCGCCTAAGTGAGTTGTAGTAATCAGAGTTTGAAATCGTTCTTGAATTGTTTCTAAAAGTTGATTTTGGCGGCTCAGATCGAGTTCTGCAAGTACGTCGTCGAGCAACAGTAAAGGCGCTTCGCCGACGACTTCTTCAATAAGCTGCAATTCGGCTAATTTTAATGCTAATACCAGAGTTCGCTGCTGACCTTGGGATGCGTATTGACGAGCTGGGGTATTGTTAATGGTAAATGTAATGTCGTCGCGGTGGGGACCGACTAAAGTGGTTCCTTGAAACTGTTCTGCGATCGCCCTTTTTTGAATTTTCTCTAAAAATGCTTGCCGCACTCCTTCGAGATTATCTTTAGCGATAAATTCTGAACTTACTTCAATATTAGCATCATATTTCACATCTAAAACTTCTGCTGAACCGCTAATTGAACGGTGCCAATGTCGAGCTAAAGGCATCAAACGCTCCAATATTCGATCGCGCCTGCGGATAACGCGAGCGCCCGCTGTCGCCAACTGCGCGTCCCACAAAGCTAATTCCGAACGGGGAATGGGGAATTGGGAATGGGGCATTGGGCATTGGGCATTGGGCATTGGGAATTCTGCGATATTTTGGTCTTCGGGAGTTTCAGATCCGATAAATCGCATCTTGTCAAAACTGTCGGAAAATTCCGCTTTCCTGATTTCTTTAGAACGTTTCAACAGAGCATTTCGCTGGCGCAAAATTTGGTTGTACTGCTGCAAAATGTGAGCGTAAATCGGTTCTAACTGGATGACGAGGCGATCGATCCAATTGCGCCTTCCTTCGGGCCCGCCGCGCACTAAGTCCAAATCCAAACAAGAAAATTGCACTACATTTAAGACGCTCAAAAAGTCTAAATGGCGGCGCAGCGGTTCACCGTTGAGCTTCAGTGTCCGACGCGCCCCAGAGCGAAGAGTTAAAGCTAGGTCGATCGCTCCGGTTTGACGTTCGAGTGTAGCATCAATTTGCCCGATCGGCTTTGAGTCGAGTATTAAATCGCGATCGCGCCCTACCCGGTGGCTTTTTAATGTAGAAAGCAACTCTACCGCTTCTAACAAGTTAGATTTTCCTTGAGCGTTATTTCCTACTAAAATTGTTTTGGGAGCGTCAAAAGCTACCTTTTGATCGAAGTAGTTCCGAAACTGCCGTAGGTGCAGTGTTTTCAAATACATAATATTAGTAATTGCTAATTGGTAATTGGTAATTAGTAATACAGTTATGGAGCGGGTGAACGACCGGGCGCACCTTACAGGTTGGCAACCGAGTTCCTTTACGATTGCGATTTTCGCCTCGCGCTGCGCTCGCAATCACATTATAACGAAGTAATAAATGTTTAATTGTGACACAATCTCTTGAGTCTTCATAGCGATGAATTTGGGTGTGATATCGTTTCCGGTTGCATCGGAATTATTTAACCACAGAGGGCGCAGAGAACGCAGAGGGAGAGAATACAGAGATGAATAATTCCGATGCTACCGGATTTGATATGAGCCAGGGGTTTCAACCCCTGGCGGATGTGCGAAATAATAGTGCCAAATGCGAGGGTTCTAGCTAATAATGAAACATCGCTCAGTATCCGTCAGTTAACACTATTTTCGAGCTTTGTAAAAGCGCACAAACAGTTTTTCCATTTCGATCCAGACAAACATCAGAGCGCTGAAACCGAAGCAAACTAGCAACTCAAACCCCGTTAAATAATGAGTGCCGAAAAATGCTCTTAGGGGCGGAACGTAAATCAGCATTAATTGCAAAGCAGTAGTAACAATCACAGCTCCCCAAACAAAAATATTAGTCAAGGGATTTAACTCAATAGTTAGCTGAGTGTTAGACCGAATTGCGATCGCGTGACCCATTTGTGCCAAACAAAGAGTTGTAAACACCATTGTTTTCCAAGCCTCGGGATCTCCAACATGGTTAGGGTTGGTGGTATATCCGTAAGCCCAGGACATCATCGCGATCGTCAAAATTGCAAAAATAATCCCGATCCGAATCATGTAAGAACCCAAACCCCGCGCAAAAATACTTTCTCGCGGACTGAAAGGAGGCTTTTTCATCACGTTCGGTTCCCCCGGTTCCACAGCCAAGGCTAAAGCGGGAACGCCGTCTGTTACTAAGTTCATCCACAAAATTTGCAGTGGCGTCAGCGGCACTCCTCCCAAACCCATTAAAGGTGCGGCCGCAATTGTCAAAACTTCGCCGATGTTGCTGCCCAAAATGTATTTAATAAAGCGGCGAATATTGCTATAAACCACTCGCCCTTCTTCTGCGGCGGCGACAATAGTTGCGAAGTTGTCGTCGAGGAGCACCATATCGCTAGCTTCTTTGCTGACATCGGTGCCGGTAATCCCCATGGCGATGCCGATATCGGCTTGTTTCAAGGCGGGGGCGTCGTTAACCCCGTCGCCGGTCATTGCGACAAATTTGCCCCAACTTTGCAAAGCTTGGACTATTCGCAATTTGTGTTCGGGGGAGACGCGGGCGTAAACGCTAACCTGTTCGACTTGCTGTTTGAGTTCTTCTTGGCTGAGCTTTTCTAATTCTTGACCGGTGAGAACTCGATCGCCCTCTGTTGCAATACCTAAATCGTAGGCGACGGCTTTTGCTGTCAACTGGTGGTCTCCTGTAATCATCACCACCCGAATGCCTGCATTGCGGCACTTCACCACTGCTTCTCGCACTTCCGGGCGCGGGGCGTCCAGCATACTGACGAGTCCCAGCCAAATCATGTCTTGTTCGCTGGTTTCCTCAGAACCTTCGGGCGGCAGGTTTTCCCAGAGTTTGTACGCAAACCCGAGGACTCGCAAACCACCGCTTGCCATGTTGTTGTTTTCGGCGAGGATGCGATCGCGCATTTCCTGGGTTAAAGGTTGTACTCGATCGCCGACTATAATGCCTTTGCAGCGCTCCAAAGTCAACTCTGGAGAACCTTTGGTTAGCATCAAATAATTCGGCTGCTGTCCTTCTTCTGCAGGAAATCCCGAATTTCCCGATCGGCCGGGCACTTCGCAAATCACGCTCATGCGCTTGCGTTCCGAAGAAAAAGGAAATTCCGCCGTCCGTGGCAGCAATTGAGACTGTTTTTCCTTATAAATGCCTGCTTTTCCCGCTACACACAGCAGAGCTCCTTCTGTGGGGTCGCCTAAAATCTGCCATTCTTGCTGTTCTTGTTGCAATACTGCGTCGTTGCAAACTGCACAGGCAATTAATAAAGATTCGAGTTCTGGATATTCCTCTAAATTATTAATTTTGGCCGATGTCAGGCGATCGGTAAAATCTCCGATCGGCGCATAGCCATCCCCTGCGACGGCGACTGTGCAGTCGCCCGTAGACACTAGCTGAACTACCATTTTGTTTTGAGTCAGAGTACCTGTTTTGTCAGAACAAATGGTAGTTACCGATCCCAAAGTTTCTACTGCAGGCAGTTTGCGAATCAGGGCGTTTCGCTTCACCATCCGCCTAGTTCCGAGTGCCAGAGTAACTGTCACGACTGCTGCAAGTCCTTCGGGAACCACAGCCACAGCCATGCTTAGAGAAACTTCTAACAAATCTTCAAACCTGCTGGTATCGAACCCGATGCCGCCGTTTTGGAAGGTAATCATGCCGCCGATGACGACAATTGCGACTAAGGTTAGGGCACCGGAGACTAGAACATTTCCCAACTGGCTCATCCGCTGTTGCAGGGGAGTCGGTTCGGTTTCTACTGACTGAAGCATGGTGGCAATTTTGCCTAGTTCAGTTTGCATTCCGGTGTTGGTGACGATCGCCTTTGCTCGTCCTTGAACAACTTCTGTGCCCTGAAAAATCAGGTTGAGTCGATCGCCCAAGGAAGCATCTTCTGGAAGTTCTAGCTCTGCTTGCTTGGTGACTGCTAGCGCTTCCCCTGTCAAAGCAGATTCTCTGACTTGCAGATTTGATGTTTCGATCAAGCGTGCGTCTGCTGCTATTTTTACCCCAGCCTCCAACAGCATCACGTCTCCGGGTACGAGTTCCTTGGCTGCTATTTCTGAAGTTTTGCCGTCCCGCAGGACTCTGACTAGGGGAGAAGCGAGGTTTTTGAGGGCTGCGAGGGCTTTTTCGGCGCTGCTTTCTTGGAAATAGCCGAGAATGCCGTTGAGTATGACGATCGCAAAAATGGCGATCGCATCTTTGGGAAAAGTATTCGACCGAAAGTCCAAAAAACCCGAAATCACGGCCACACCCATCAGCATCAACAACATGATGTTGGTGAACTGATCGACAAAAATCGACCACGGACTGCGGCCTCCTGTTTCTTCGAGTTCGTTGGGGCCGTATTGCTGCAAGCGTTCTGACACCTGTTGGCTGCTCAAGCCAGCGTCTTTGTTGCTGCTTAGCTGCTGGAGAGTTTTGTCAATTGCTACGGTGTGCCAAGAAGAGGGAGGATTTGAAGACATAAATTACGATCGAGCATGGGGAAATTAGGCGAATAAGGCCGGACAGCTACAGCCGATGGATGTGGCTGATTCACAGTCAGAGACTTTTAAGTTTTGAGTTCTGAATAAAAAACTGTTTAACTTGGGACTCGTTTTGGGCGGTTCGATGCCGGGGAAGCAAAAAGCTTTTAACTTCACTGCGTCTGGCGGCTCGATCGCGCCGTTTGTATGCCTACGGCTGATAGCACTTATCCACCTTACCAAAAATAATGGGTTTAAAGCCCCGTCCTTCTAGGACGGCTTCCTTTAACTGTGGTATACTTACGCTAGTTATGTCAGCGTAAGTATGCTTGTTTTTGAGGCAAAACTAGAGGGACAAAGCGAGCAGTACGAGCGGCTCGATGAAGCCATTCGTACTGCTCGCTTTGTCCGCAATAGCTGCCTTAGATACTGGTTGGACAACTTGGGGATGGGTAAGTACGAGTTGAGCGCCTATTGCGCTGTTCTCGCCGCATTGTTTCCGTTCGCCGGCAAACTTAATTCCCAAGCTCGACAAGCTTCTGCCGATCGGGCTTGGAGTTCTATCGCTCGGTTTTATGACAACTGCAAAAAAAACAAGCCTGGGAAGAAAGGCTTTCCACGCTTTAAGAAGCATCAAACACATGGCTCTGTTGAATATAAAACAACGGGCTGGAAGTTGTCGTTCGATAGACGAACTATCACCTTCACTGATGGGTTTGAAGCAGGAAGCTTCAAGATGTGGGGAACTCGTGACCTGCACTTCTACCAGTTGAAGCAGATTAAGCGAGTGCGTGTTGTTCGTAGAGCTGATGGGTACTACGTTCAGTTTTGCCTTGACCAAGAACGGGTAGAGAAGAGAAAGCCAACGGGTAAGACTGTTGGACTGGATGTTGGATTGACTCACTTCTACACCGATTCGGACGGTCAGACAATCGAGAACCCCCGTCATCTGAGAAAGTCCGAGAAAGCGATAAAGCGTCTTAGTCGTAAACTTTCTCGCACCACCAAAGGGTCGAAAAACAGAGTCAAAGCGAGAAATCGCCTGAGTCGAAAGCACCTCAAGGTAAGTAGGCAGCGTAAAGATTTTGCCGTGAAGTTGGCAAGATGCGTCATCCAGTCTAACGACTTGGTTGCCTATGAGGACTTGCAGGTGCGTAACATGGTTAGAAACAGACAACTGTCAAAGTCAATATCTGATGCTGCGTGGTCGGCTTTCCGTCAATGGTTAGAATATTTTGGCAAGGTGTTTGGTGTGGTAACGGTTGCCGTACCACCGCACTACACTTCTCAAAACTGTTCCCACTGTGGGGAAGTCATCAAGAAGTCTTTGAGTCAAAGAACACATCGCTGTCACCATTGTGGTTTTGTAATAGACCGAGACTGGAATGCAGCAATTAACATACTTGAGTTAGCACTCCGTACCGTGGGGCACACGGGAACGTTAAACGCCTCTGAAGACATCGACCTCTGCATTGGTGAGGTAACTCCTCAATGTAAGCCGAGTCGTGGAAAGAGGAAGCCCAAGAAGTGATTCTTGGAATCCTGCGGTACGGCCGGGGAGGATGTCAAACAGAAAAGAAGCTGAAAGCAAGAATGACTTTAGTCCGGGGATGTAAACGTGCGTCGCAGGTCAAAACCTACCTTAAAAAAAACGTAATAAAAGGTGCGTATCCGAACCCATCTATTCCCCCAGTGTTTAATGTTAAAAGAAAAATGGCGCTGCGGTAACAGGTGTCGATCGCCTATGTTGGTTTTCTCACCCTCCACAATGCTCAGCTTGCCACACGCTTGCGTGGGACTAGCCTGTGGGAAGCAGAACATAGAACAGATAGATGAAGAAAGTTTTTTTGCAACCGCTGCAGGACAAACAGTAGATGCTTGGTCTGGGGTCAAGTTCAATGACTCCCCAGACCAAGCATCCCCGCGTTATGAAACACCGGGTCGGGTCTTTCAACTTCCAACGGCTGAGTTTTGTCACTAAATGCTGATATTTCCGGCAAAAAAAGCTGAGGCTGTGGCGAGGGGGTTCACAATCTTTTGGATTTTGCCCACACCGACTTCTGCAGCCCTCCTGACATGGGGCAGAATTTTTGGTTTTTTCCCTATTCCCCCAGCCTTCTTTTACGAAAACTTTAATTTACTTAATATTTCTTAACAATTCGCTTTTTCCAAAGAAAGCCAACAAAGGCGATCGGCCCACGAGATGCTTCGGGGCGGTTCAACCGCGACTGCAGGGGCGAGCGAAGCAAACTCTGCGTTTTGTTGTGCAACCCCGCATCTACCGGAGGAAGTAGATTAGCTCGCACTTCCCCACCCAGCCATTTACCTTCTTAGAGAGATAACTTTCTGTAATAATTTGTAATAAACAAAGACGGGCGAGCGTTGTATAAAGATTATCAGAGGGTTGAAACGACAGGCCAAAGTTAACAAAAACACTGATTGACAAGGTTTGTCGCATCTCATAAAAGATGTAAAAAATTCTAAGGTTTCTTAAACGTCCGTTACGATGTAACAATAGTGCAGGTAGCGGAAAGGGAAAACTCGATCGGACCAGCAGATTAGCTGGCATCAAATTTCAACCCTTGCAGGCCCTCGTAGCCTGAACAAATTTAACTTAACGGTTTTATACCGCAACCAAACTCAATTAACTCAAGTAGGAGAGTTCTTTCATGTTTGACGCATTTACAAAAGTGGTTTCCCAATCTGACGCTCGGGGCGAATTTCTAGCTCAGGGTCAACTCGATGCTCTCAGCAGCATGGTTTCCGACGCCAACAAGCGGATTGACGCAGTAAACCGCATCACCGGCAACGCATCCAGCATCGTAGCCAATGCAGCTCGCACCCTGTTCGCCGAACAGCCTCAACTGATCGCTCCTGGTGGCAATGCGTACACCAACCGCCGCATGGCAGCTTGCTTGCGCGATATGGAAATCATCTTGCGCTACGTCACCTATGCAACATTTGCAGGCGACGCCAGCGTTTTGGACGACCGCTGCTTGAACGGTCTGCGTGAAACATACCAAGCTCTGGGAGTTCCCGGTGGCTCAGTTGCAGCCGGCGTGCAAAAAATGAAGGAAGCAGCAATTGCGATCGCTAACGACCCCAACGGTGTTACCCGTGGTGATTGCAGCTCGCTAATGTCTGAAATCGGCAGCTACTTCGACCGCGCAGCTAGTGCAGTCGGCTAAAAATAGCCAAGCGAACCTTTCTTGTAAAGAAGCGAGCATCGCATTTTTGCAAACAATCATTTTTGTACAAAAACAACACAACATTAGGGAGAAACCAGAACAATGAAAACCCCTTTGACTGAAGCAGTAACCGCAGCCGATTCTCAAGGCCGTTTCCTGAGCAGCACTGAACTGCAAGTCGCCTTCGGACGTTTCCGCCAAGCAGCAGCAGGTTTGGAAGCAGCCAAAGCGTTGACCGCCAACTCTCAGCGTTTGATCGACGGTGCAGCTCAAGCTGTGTACAACAAATTCCCGTACACCCAACAAATGCAAGGCCCGAACTACGCTTCTACCCCAACAGGTAAAGCGAAGTGCGCTCGCGACATCGGCTACTACCTCCGTATGGTAACCTACTGCTTAGTTGCAGGCGGTACAGGTCCGATGGACGAGTACCTGATTGCAGGTGTTGACGAAATCAACCGGACATTTGAATTGTCTCCTAGCTGGTACGTTGAAGCCCTCAAGTACATCAAAGGCAACCACGGTCTCAGTGGCGACGCTGCAACTGAAGCGAATTCCTACATCGACTACGCAATCAACGCTCTGAGCTAGATTTGCGTGATGCCCGGGATTGTAAGCTGCTGTTAGCTTAAGTGTTAGCGGTTGTTTACAATTCCGGGCATCTGCGATCCAAGCCTAGTTTTGCAAATACTTTTTTAAGCAGTTTTCAATTTTTACAGCAAAAAAGGAAGAAGCGAAGATGGCGGGATTAGCTGCAGCAGAACGGTTGGGAATAAAAGCATTTGAAGAAGCGGGACGGGTAGAACTGCGCCCCCACTGGACACAAGAGGATGCAAAAGCAGTAATTCGCGCTGCTTACAGCCAAGTTTTTGGCAACGAGTATTTAATGTCGAGCGAACGACTTACCAGTGCTGAATCTCTGCTGCTGCAAGGGCAGATTTCAGTGAAAGATTTTGTGCGGTCAATTGCACATTCCGAAACCTATCGGAAAAAGTTTTTTTATCCGAACTCGCAAACGCGGTTAATCGAGCTTAATTATAAGCATTTGTTGGGCCGCGCTCCTTACGACGAGTCGGAAATTGCTTTCCACGTTGATTTGTACAATGCAGAAGGCTACGAAGCTGAAATCAATTCTTACATTGACTCAGTTGAGTATCAAGAAAATTTTGGCGACAGTATAGTGCCTTACTATCGCGGTTTCGCGACTCAAAGAGGTCAAAAAACCGTCGGTTTTAACCGGATGTTTCAACTGTACCGGGGTTTTGCTTCTAGCGATCGATCGCAAAACCAAACCCAAGCCCGGCTGACTTGGGAAGTAGCGAGAAATATGGCTTCGCCGATATACACAGCCTCCACCGGAAAAGCCCTTGGTGGCACCTCCGGCGGTTCCCGCGACCAACTCTACCGAGTCACCGCAATGCAAGGTGCGGGTAATTTTTTGCCCCAAGTGCGGCGGACTACTACCGAATATCTCGTGCCTTACGAGCAACTTTCGAGCCGCTTGCAGCAAATCAACAAACGTGGCGGCAAAGTGGTAAGTATTACCACAGCTTAAAGTTTGTAAAGACGTTTTTTTGAAATGTCTGTAGCAAATTAGGACTAAGGCTAAAAAATTCTTCAATTTTATGTGTATAGGTAAGGTGTGCATTGTACACCCTACTTTGAGGCATATTATCCTTAGTCCTAAAAATTTCACGTGCAACCAAGCATTAAACTTTTGTCATTAATAATTTAGGAGAAAATCTGGTGGCGATTACAACAGCAGCGTCCAGACTGGGAACATCCGCATTGAGCGATGCGCCGAAGGTAGAATTGCGCCCGAACTACACCAAAGACGACGTTGAAACGGTGATTCGTGCCGTTTACCGTCAGGTGCTGGGCAACGACTATTTAATGAAATCCGAGCGACTTACAAGTTCCGAGTCTTTGCTGCGAGACGGCAGTTTGAGTGTACGAGAATTTGTACGCGCTGTAGCTAAGTCAGAATTGTACAAAACCAAGTTTTTCTACAACAGCTTCCAAACTCGGACGATCGAACTAAACTACAAACACTTGCTCGGTCGCGCTACCTACGACGAATCTGAAGTAGTTGAGCACTTAGATTTGTACCAAACAAAAGGCTACGACGCTGATATTGATTCTTACATCGATTCAGTAGAGTATCAAGAAAACTTTGGCGAAAGTATCGTGCCTTACTACCGCGGCTTTAACACCCAGCGTGGTCAAAAAACCGTCGGTTTTACCCGGATGTTCCGGTTGTATCGTGGCTATGCAAACAGCGATACATCTCAACTAGAAGGCAATACCTCTCGCTTAGCTGTCGAACTCGGCACTAACACTGCTACGGCTGTAGTTGGGCCTTCTGGTGGTAACGAAGGTTGGGCATATCGGCCTTCTGCCAGAAACGTAACTCCCGCCAGCACTTTTGGCGGCGCTGCCGCTTACGGCAAAGAAGGGCGGCTGGTGCGCGTGGAAGTTTCCGGCATTCGCACGGGCGGCTATCCCAGCGTGCGCCGCAGCAGCAAGGCTTTCATCGTACCTGTTGAGGAGTTGTCCTCGCAAATGCAGAAATTTCAACGCATGGGCGCGAAAATCGCCAGCATTACTCCAATTTAGTCCGTTGGCAGTTGGCAGTTGGCAGTTACTAGCTTTTAGTCAACAGTCAACAGTCAAAAGTCAGAATTACCAATTACCAAGAAGCTTATGTTGGGTCAAATTGTAGGTGGAAAAAGTGGCAATACAGCTTCGGCTAGTCGCTGCTTTCGGTATGAAGTTGTGGGATTGCGCCAAAGCGATGAAACAAATAATGTGGATTATTCGATTCGATCGAGCGCGAGTACATTTATCAACGTGCCTTACAATCGGATGAATCAAGAAATGCAGCGGATTACTCGCATGGGCGGGAAAATTGTCGGCATTCATCCTTTAAGCGCGGGTGCAGAATCATCCCATGAATCATCGGGTGATCACCAATAGTTTGGTGGGAGGGGCGATGAAAATCGCTCCGACAAAAGCTAGAAGCGGCGATGAAAATCGCTGCTAGACAAACAAAGTCCACTCCAAGCGGACTAAGAGTTAATGTAACCCGCCCAGGCGGGTTTTGTCTGTTTAGTAGCGATTTTAATCGGCGAGTTTTCCTAACCCTTGCCTTGCAGGTTTTGTCTTGGTAGCAGCGATTGAAATCGCCGAATAACTAATAACTAATAACTAATAACTAATCACTATGGATTATTACGAATCCGACTCACCGCCGGCGGGTGTAGCTGAGGGCGAGTCTTTAACTGTTGAACAGGCGATCGCAAATTTGCACTCCCAAGATTATAGTCTCCGGTATTATGCTGCTTGGTGGGTTGGCAGATTTCGAGTCAAGGAACCTGCAGCTATTGCAGCTTTAATTGCCGCATTGGAAGAAGAGTCTGAACAAACAAAAATCGGCGACTATTCCCTATTACGAAATGCGGCGCGGGCTCTGGGTAAATTGGGCGACAAACAAGCCTTGCCGGCCCTGATTCGCTGTTTGGAATGCGCTGATTATTACGTGCGGGAAGCGGCGGCTCAAGCTCTAGAAATGCTGGGCGAGATCGATTCTATTGAGCCGCTAATGAAGCTATTGGATGGGGGCGTAGCTGTTGCTGTGCGAGTGCCAGGAAAATCGCACCTGGTGCAACCTTACGACTCGGTAATTGAAGCTTTGGGAACGCTGAAAGCGACAGAAGCAATACCGCTAATTTCACCTTTTTTAGAACACTCTGTGGAGCGGGTACAGTACGCTGCGGCGCGGGCGATGTATCAGTTAACTGGTGAGCGGGTTTACGGAGAGCGGTTGGTAAGTGCTTTGAATGGGGATAATTTGCAGTTGAGGCGATCGGCTTTGATGGACTTGGGGGCGATCGGCTATTTGCCGGGAGCGCAAGCTATTTCTGAAACTTTAGCAGAAAATAGCCTGAAATTGATTGCGCTCAAAGGAGTTTTGGAGCATCACCTCAATCAACAAGAATCACTATCTTTATCAGATGAAGCTATCCAAGTTATGAACTTAATGGATAGTTTACTTTAAAATAATTAGTTCACAACTAAAATAGGATTGCTGTAGCGATTCTCTATTGTCTGCCGTATATTCAGCAGACAGCACATTTCAGGACACAGCGCCGTGCTGTTTCCCTACCTATTTTGATGAGAATGTTGGGTGAGGTGGCAAAAAGTTCGATCGCGCGATCGACCCAACCTACAATTACAATAGTCACGGTAAAGCTTACAAATAAATGGCATTAGAACTAATTCAGGCTGTCGAACAAGCAGATTCTTCCGAAGGCTTGTTAAACTCCGTCAAAGCACTGGCGGCGACTCCCTCAACACAAGCAATTCCTACCTTAATTACAGTGCTCGGTTACAACAACCCAGGCGCCGCTGTTGCCGCCGTGGATGGGCTGATTCAACTCGGAGAAGCTGCGGTACTGCCGCTTTTAGAACAGCTTGACGGCTACAATTACGGGGCGAGAGCTTGGGCTGTTCGGGCTTTGGCGGGAATTGGCGACCCCAGGGGTTTGGAGATTTTGCTCGATGCAGCGGCGAATGACTTTGCTTTGAGCGTGCGGCGGGCGGCGGCTAGGGGTTTGGGGACGATTTGTTGGGAATTGATGCCGGCAGAAGAAATTGCCGATGCTCAACTTCGCGCTGTGAAAACGCTACTGCAAGCGTCCCGAGATCCAGAATGGGTGGTGCGCTACGCAGCAGCGGGGGGTTTGCAAGCTTTGGCGGGTGCTGCGACTGTTAAACCGGATTGGTTAGCGGAAGTTTCGGCCAGACTTGAGGAAATTACCCAAAGCGATGAAACTACTTCAGTTAGGGCTCGGGCTTTGCTTGCTAAGAAAATATTGTCACTTGGCTAGGGTTTGGGCGATCGTCTCTTCCAAGTCCCCTTGAGTGAGAGTCGTTAATATAAAGACTTCTTGTACGGTTTTGCCCTGTCTGGCGATGATTTTAAATCCCCCGCGGATGGGTACTGACACTCTTAATGTCATGCGGGGGATGTGTCCTTTAACTTTGTTGATGACGCCGGGAGTGACTGTTTGAATGCCCATTTTTAGGGTGAGGCGCTCTAAAATTGGTATCAAACCGGGAAGGTGGGTAGAGTGGTTCCAAACAAGGCGGCCTTTGGGTTGTGCGTTCATAAATATTTAACCAAATTCAACATACCCAGTCTAAGCCACCCCTGGGGGGAACCAATTTGAAATTCCCTCAACTTATGTATCCATAACGTTACTGTGCGTGTCATTGCGAGCAAACCGAGGCAATCTCAAACCGAGATTTTTGATTGCTGGCGCGCAAGCTGAGATTTGATGGTGCAGAATTGTCCTGTACTTTTTGATGTTGTGGGTTGCTAACTGTCGGTTTTTCTAGTTGAGTGGCGATCGCCCCGATCATTTCTGCTACGCTGCAAGGTTTTTTGAGATAGCCGTCTGCTTTGAGTTCCAGGGCTTTTTCCAGTTCGGAGGCTGTCATAAAAATAAACGGAATGCTGGCCGTTGCAGGGTGCGATCGCACGGCTGCGAATACTTCAAAACCGTCGAGTTCCGGCATCATGACATCTGACAAAATTAAATCGGGAATTTGGGCAGCTAACTGGATACCAACTTTTCCATTTTCGGCGCCGACAGCTTCAAAACCGCGCGATTCTAGAAGTTCTAATACCGTTTCTCGGATTAAGTTATCGTCTTCAATTACTAATATTTTTTTCATTTGTTTTAGCTGGCTCTTTACTTTGTTTATATGGCTTTGTTATAATTGTTACAAATTAGTTTTAAAGAATTCAATAGGGTTATTGCAAAAAACCGCTTTTGACTGGCAACTTTTTACGGCTTTGTGTATGCTAGCAGCTACGCACAACACTTGAGTTATCAGCAGCTTTACCCTGTGTACTAGCGCTAGAAGTCGCTCCGGCGTACCTAGGATTGTGAAAGTCTAAAATCCGCGATTCAATAGTTTATTTAATCAAGATTCCAGCCGCCGGACTCAAAAAGTTTCTATTTGAGTGGCGAGCGCAGTTACGTGTAATTAATAAATCCGCCGATGAGCTAAGCGCGAAACTTCCACCTGTGCAGTTCACAAATTTCGGGCGATCGGGTAAAATCTAACTTAGTGTATCGCTATTAAGTGAGGAAAAGGATATGTCAGAATTTCTAGACTTTCTCAGACATCAGTTTGCCTACGTTGCCATTGGCGAATTTAAACCCGGAAAATTTGAAGCGGCAGAACAACTTTTTGAAAAAGCCGTGGCAACTTATGCCACAGGTTTTAAGGGAGCATACCTGCTGCAATTGCCCAATACAGACAAAGGTATTGCCATCATTTTTTGGGAAACCGTAGAAGATATGGCAGCCAATCAAAGCGAAGCTTATCAGGAAATATTGAAGCAGATGGCGCCTTTGTTTGCGAAAATACCAGACACAAATGTTTATGAAATTGTCAGTGAAATTCAGCCCAAAAGTGAATAATTAAAAAACCTGCAACCTGCGCGTCATTCCCATACCCATCGGCGTTTTTCGCCCGACTCCGCTGTAAAGCGCAAAATCGGCTAAAGTGTTAATTTGCTTGATAGTAGCAGGAGCTATATCTCCCATAATTCGGTAACTAATATCCCCGACGCAGCCAATAAATTTACTGCGAGAATCCGTACTAACTTCTGTTCGGATATCGAAGAAACTGGGAAAAATAGCTTCTGTGAAAGTAGGTTCGATCGCAATCCTGCTGTACTTGTTCCAGCGATTCGCTAAACTGCCAAAAATACTTTCACGAGTGGGCATAGCACTATCATAGACACCTTGCCGAAAATTAGTAGGAGTGCAAAAACTAAAAGCAATTTGTCGCTCAGTTTCCGAAGATCTCTCGAACAATTCGGCGTAAGTACAAAAGTTGACCCAAGGCTGGTTGGATTGCGGTTCGCTCACAATATTAGTAATGTATATATTTGTCGGCCCCAGATGCCAAGGGCGATCAAAATTGAGTTGCTGCCAAAGTTGAGTTAGGCGATCGAACAAACCGTCATCCAGCAGAGAAATTCGCCACCAAATCGGCGTATTTTCCTGAATTGCTTGCTTGTGTTCCCACTGTATAGCCTGCAAAATTGTACGGGAAGCCGGAGGCAAAACTCTCTTTTGTGGCTGGGGCGTGGTGCTTTTGTTAGCTTCTTTTCTGCTTACTTGAAAAGGGCTTAAAGTGAAAGCTTTCTCATGAGATTGGTCGTGCAGGTACGCGCTCAAATCGCTGTCTACAGCACTCACAAGGTTCAAAAACAAAGCGTGGAGATGCCGCCCCGTTAAAAACTGGGATGGAATTGGTGCAACTGGCAGCAGGTTTAAAACAAGGCTGTGGGGCATTTTTAAATTATATACTGTGTCTCTATATATTTTCAGCTCGTATTAATATTACAGCTAAGTTGCAACTTAGAGGAAGGAATTTTAATCACGTAAGGTGCACACTGTACACCTTACGTTTACGACGATTTGTTGATCGTGCATACCTAGGTTTAGGTTGTGATATTGAGGCCAATCTCTGTGCGGTAAATTTTTAGGCGATCGAGATTTCTGGCGACAAATAAACATCTTGAATGGCGTGGAACAATTTTACGCCTTCTTCAAAAGGACGCTGAAAAGTTTTGCGACCGGAAATTAAGCCGCAGCCACCAGCGCGCTTGTTGATTACCGCCGTGCGAATTGCTTCTGCAAAATCGCTTTTCCCGGAAGCACCGCCGGAGTTAATTAAACCCATCCTTCCCGCATAACAGTTGAGCACTTGATAGCGAGTTAGATCGATCGGGTGATCCGTTGTTAAATCGGAATAAACGCGCTTGTCGGTTTTGCCGTAACTGTTGTCGCTTACTTTAGCAACTGCTGCATAGCCGTTGTTGCATTCGGGCAATTTCTGCTTGATAATGTCAGCTTGAATGGTCACTCCCAAGTGATTTGCTTGCCCGGTTAAATCGGCTGCAACGTGATAATCTTTGTCTTGTTTAAAGATATCGTTGCGGAGATAGCACCACAGAATTGTCGCCATTCCGTATTCGTGAGCGTGAGCAAAAGCCTGACTGACTTCTTGGATTTGTCGCGTCGATTCCGGGGAACCAAAATAAATTGTGGCTCCGACTGCTGTTGCTCCCAAATTCCAAGCTTGCTCGACGGAAGCAAACATTATTTGGTCGAATTGATTGGGATAAGTTAGCAACTCGTTGTGATTGAGCTTGACAATAAAAGGGATTTTATGCGCGTATTTGCGAGATACGCTTCCCAAAACTCCCAGGGTTGTCGCGACAGCATTGCAGCCTGCTGAGATTGCTAGTTTGATGATGTTTTCGCTGTCAAAATAAATGGGATTCGGTGCAAAAGAAGCGGCGGCAGAGTGTTCGATTCCTTGGTCTACTGGCAGGATGGATAAATAGCCGGTATTTGCCAAGCGTCCGCTAGAATAGAGTTGCTGAAGCGATCGCAAAACTTGGGGAGATCGATCGGTTTGAGCAAAAATGCGATCGACCCAATCCGGGCCCGGCAGGTGCAACAAATCTTTAGAAACTTTTGCTTGATGGGTGAGCAAGTCTTTCGCTTCGTCGCCAAGCCAAGATTCGATCGAACTGGGAACTGATAGTGTAGCTGTCATACAGATTTCCCTCTCAATTTCAATTGCAGGCTGATGATTGCAGACATTAACCTTGCTGATATTGTAGCGAAAAAATCATTTTTTCCATCCCCTCAACACTCGACCCAGTTTTTAACAAGTTAGCGACAACAGCAGCTAGAACGCGCTACTCTATAATAAGCTGGCAGTTCAGCCGGATCGGCGCTGCCAGCGATCGCCGATCGACTCACAACTTTGCCATCACAATGTCACACACTTACTTTGATTCTGAAAACGGTCACAAATCCTTCGAGATGCCCGGTGCCAGGCCCCACTACAACCCCGATCGCCCTGGTCAAGTAGAGCACATTTTCCTCGACTTAGTGCTGAATATTCCCAAACAAAGCTTTCGTGGCACTTGCAGCATCCGCATCAATCCAGTCCGCAGCGGTATTGACAAATTAACCTTAGATGCTGTCAACCTGAATATTAAATCAGTAAAAGTCGGCGAAATTGAGCAAAATTTCGACAGCGATGGCGAAGTGCTGCAAATTCAACTACACGAACCAACAGAAGCTTACCAACCAATTACAATTGCGATCGAATACTCCGTCGAAAAACCACAGCGCGGCCTCTATTTCGTGGGCCCGGACAAACACTATCCAGACAAACCAACACAAGTTTGGACTCAAGGCGAAGACGAAGATTCCCGCTTCTGGTTTCCCTGTTTCGACTATCCCGGACAGTTGGCAACTTCGGAAATTAGAGTGCAAGTTCCGAGACAACTCTTTGCTATTTCCAACGGCGAATTAATTAGTACAAAAAACGAAGGCGACGATAAAATTTATCACTGGTCCCAAACCCAGGTACACCCGACGTACTTAATGACCTTAGCAGTCGGAGATTTTGCCGAAATTAAAGACGAATGGAACGGGAAACCAGTTAATTATTACGTGGAAAGAAGCCGCGAAGCAGACGCTAAGCGCAGCATGGGCAAAACGCCTCAAATGATTGAATTCTTCTCTAAAGCATTTGGCTATCCTTACCCTTTTCCCAAATACGCTCAAGTCTGCGTCGATGATTTCATCTTCGGCGGTATGGAAAATACTTCGACAACTTTGCTGACAGATAGGTGCTTGTTAGACGAACGCGCCAGCCTCGACAATCGAGGCACTGAAAGCTTAGTTGCCCACGAATTGGCTCACCAGTGGTTCGGGGATTTAGTAGTAATTAAACATTGGTCTCATGCTTGGCTGAAAGAAGGCATGGCTTCTTATTCCGAGGTGCTGTGGACTGATAAAGAATATGGCAAAGAAGACGCGGCTTACTATATGTTAAATGAAGCCCGCAATTATTTAGCAGAAGACAGTTCGCGCTACCGGCGCCCCATTGTTACTCACGTTTACCGCGAAGCCATTGAATTGTACGATCGCCATTTGTACGAAAAAGGTGCTTGTGTCTATCACATGATTCGTGCCGAGTTGGGCGACGAATTATTTTACAAAGCAATTCACACTTTTGTGCGGGATAACGCTCACAAAACTGTAGAAACCATCGATTTGCTCAGGGCGATAGAAAAGGCTACCGGTCGCAATCTCATGTTTTTGTTTGACCAGTACGTTTATCGCGGCGGTCATCCAGATTATAAAGTTGCTTATTCCTGGGATGGCGACAGCAAATTAGCAAAAGTTACTGTCACCCAAACTCAGGTAAAAGACAGCAAAAATGGCAATGGCAACAGCAAAGATGTATTCGATCTGAAAATCCCGATCGGCTTCGGTTACAAGCCCGAAAAAGAAGCAGATGATGACAGTTCTGCACCTTCAACTCCGCAACTAAAAACTTTCACAGTCCGAGTGCATGAGCGCGAGCAAAGCTTCTATTTTCCTCTAGAAAATAAGCCTGCTTTTATCAGTTTTGATGTCGGAAATAAATACTTAAAAACAGTTATTTTAGAGTATGGAATGGCCGAACTCAAAGCTCAGTTACAATTCGATCCAGACCCGGTTTCCCGGATTTACGCTGCCCAAGCTTTGGCGAAGAAGGGAGGACTAGAAGCGGTGAAAACGCTGTCAGAAGTTCTCAAGAAAGAGCCGTTCTGGGCAGTACGTGCAGAAGTTGCCGGTCAGTTAGTTGAAATTAAACTCGACCAAGTTTTTGAAGGTTTAGTAAGTGGTTTAAAAGATAAAGATGCTCGTGTTCGTCGCGCTGTGGTGAATGCGCTGGGTAAAATCCAAACTCACGAAACTTATAAAGCGCTGAGATCGATCGTCGAAAAAGGCGACGACAGCTATTATGTAGAAGCAGCCGCAGCGAGTGCTATGGGCTCCATTGCAGGGGCTAACCCCGACGAAAAACCGAGCGACGAACAGGTACTGAAAGAGTTAAAATTGGTGCTGAAAGAGCGTCAGGGGTGGAATGAGGTAGTGCGATCGGGTGCTATTTCCGGTTTGGCGCAGATGAAAACTTCTGAAGATGCGCTGAATCTAATTTTGAAATACACAGCCGCCGGTACTCCGCAAGCTTTGCGCTTGGCTGCAATTCGAGCTTTGGGCACAATTTCGACTGGCCAAACAAAGGTCAATTTAGAACGGATTTTGCAGCGATTGGCCGAATTATCTAAAGAGACGTTTTTCTTGACTCAAGTCTCTGTAGTAGCGGGATTAGGACAAATGCAAACTCGCAAAGCAATTCGCATTTTGCGTTCTTTAGCTGACCAAACTCCCGATGGCCGCGTTCGTCGCATGGCTGATGAAGCTGTGCAAAGAGTGCAGAAAAATGCTGGTTCTGATGCAGCGGTAAAGCAGTTGCGGGAGGAATTAGACCAGGTGAAAAAGGAGAATCAAGATTTGAGGAGTCGGATGGAAAATTTGGAGGCTAAGGCGAAGAAAGATTAGGTGTAAAACCCCATACCGGCCCAGATAAAGGCAGATATTGGCGATCGGCTTTTATCTGCTTGTCGGTAGAGGATTTCGCGCAGTTATTATAATAATATTATTGTTCAGTGGGAGTGCAGGGGAATTTCCTATTTTGCACAGAGGGGAAAAGCCAAATATGTTTATTATCCACTTTATTGCTGTCTCAAATTGGGAATTGTCTAAAATTAGGATGCTGTTTTTATTTTTTAGTGGTCAACCGTTCATCAGGTTACAGCCGCTTTTTTACCCATAAATATTGCCGAAATCATGAGTATAAAAACCGCTGTATTGATAGAGCAATCGGGGGTAATTCCCTATCGCATTCAAGACGGACAAATTGAAGTAATGCTGATTACTTCTTCGGCTAGTAAGCGCTGGGTGATTCCCAAAGGATTAATTGAACCTGACATGACTCCCCAAGATTCCGCCGCCAAGGAAGCTTGGGAAGAAGCAGGTTTGTTGGGTAAAGTCTTCCCGGATTTGCTAGGAACTTACGAGTATCAAAAGTCCGGCTGTACTTGGCTGGTTGGAGTATTTTTAATGGAAGTGCAAGCAGTTCTGGAAATTTGGCCCGAAGCTACCAAGAGAAAGCGGCAGTGGGTAAGTATTCCTAAAGCAATTAAGCGGGTTAATGAACCGGAACTCAAACTCATTTTGGCGGATTTGCCTAATAGGTTCTGGTGAATAATACCCAGATATCCGACTTATTCACAAAGTCGGGTATCTAAGACTTCTCGACAAGCTGGAATCGGAAGTGCATTCAAAGTTCAGCAATGTTAAGATTAAAATGTGCGCGATTCCAGGAGTCACTTACCAGGATTTAAGTCGCCAGACAAGATTTCGCTATACGTTTCTCAAGTGGCTTGTCTCATAATGCCCGATCGCGATCGAATTCAAAAGGAGATAAACTCATGTTTGACTACAAACTTGTTGGCAGTAAACTCCATGAAGTCATTAACTCATAATTTATGTTATAATTTAATTGCAGCTTCGTTTACCATAATAAATTCCCTTGGATTATAACTTTGATTGGAATCCAGCCAAAGAAAAGCAAAATATTCGCAAGCATCAATTAAATTTTCGTTGGGCATCAACTGTTTTCCGCGATCGTTCTCAATTAACAATATATGATGAAGAACACAGTCAAGATGAAGATAGATAGATTACCATAGGCTTAGATGAAACAGGAACTTTAAGGGTTGTCATCCATACCTTTGAACAAACCGATCGCACCTCCTGTATAATTCGGATAATTTCAGCCCGCAAAGCTAATTTCACTGAAACCCAAGCTTATCAAGAGAGGAAATTATGAAATCAGAGTATGACTTTTCTTCATCAGAGCAAGGCAAGTTTTACCATCCTGATGCTACGTTTCATTATCCCATTTATCTCGAACCAGATGTCGAGGAATTTGTGACTAAAATTGCTGAGAATAAAAAGATTGAGGTTCAAGTTTTGGTCAATGAATGGCTGAGAAATAACATTAAACTAATTCAAAGTATTGAGTAGGTGAGAAACCCGGTTCCTTTTCTCAAGTGGCTTGGCTCATAATGCCCGATCACGATCGCTCCCAGAAGGAGATAGACTCATGTTTGATTAGAAACTTGTAGAAAGTAAACTCCATGAAGTCAATCGATTTTAGATTTGAGATTCGAGATTTTAGATTGAAGCCTTTACCCCACGGATAAATTCCGGGGGCAAGTTTCATCGGATACAGGTTTTTTATTTCTGGACGGATGAATCCGGGAGCTTGTATCCTGGATGCTTTCGGTCATTAACATCGGGAAACCACAACTGTTAGACACTCAAATAGAATTTATGGTTTCAGATATTCAGGCGGGCGAGTGGAATCTGGCGTTAGAGACTTTGTGCGATATTCTCATTGAAGAAGAAATTCCCCTAAATTTAAAGGCTTATGAACTTTTGCCAGAAGTGGGCAATATCTTGAACATGGAACGGGAAACTTGGGAGATGTTAAAAGTCCACGTAACTCCTTGAGAATAGAATATGTAGATGCGATCGCTGCAACTCCCAGAGAAATTGCAGCAACAAGTCCATAGGCCTTAATACAGATTAAGCGTTAGCTGAGAGGAAAGAAAGGCTTTCGGCTAAGTTATCCTTAACTTCAATTCCCTGTTTTCTCGCCCAAAACTGGCTTAAAAAGTGAATTTGTCGCAAGCCGACAACTAAATTTAAACCTGGTACAAAAAGCCACCAAACTGTTAGCGGTTCTTTGATTCCTTCTTGGCGGTACAATTCGTTAACTGTCTTGTAAAGTTTGAACTGCACGATGTAAATCCAGGCAATACCCAGGAAGGAAAACCAACCAAACCATCCGGGAACGTCAGGATCGAATATCCGCAAAGCTTGGGGGACGGCTACTCCTAAAACAAAGGGAAGCAAGCAAAGAGTTCCCGACCAACCGCTGCCGTTATAGCGACGCAATTCTTCTTGAATAATCCATTTGTACCATCCGTAATATAGCAGCAAGCTAACTCCAGACAGCAAAATTACTCGCCACAAAGAGCGCGGTTTACCTAAAGGTTTGTCGGACATATTTAGATGTAAGATATGAATTGCTATCTTGATTATATTAACATTTGTTAATTATTGCAAAATCATTTCTCGAATCGATCGCGCTGTTGCAGGGGCCAGTAGAACACCGTTGCGATAGTGGCCGCTGGCGATGAGAACGCGATCGTTACCGGGAAGCGTCTCGATAATTGGGGCCGGCCGCCCTTCCGGCCGCGGGCGCAATCCTGACCATTTCCTGATGATTTCAGCTTCTGCTAAGCCCGGACAAAGTGCGATCGCCCTCGCCATCACTTGCCTCAACATATCAGCATTTGCCTCAATTTCCCCGCCATTTTCGGAAAACTCCACCGTCGCCCCCACCCAAAATTCCTGATTTCCCACAGGCACAATGTGAACGTCATCGCAAGTAATTACTGGCCTAAAATCTGGGTTTCCTACAGGATTGGGCGTCAGCAAATGCAGCGCTTGTCCCAACACCGGGCGAATGTCAACCAACTGATTTAACGATGCAGTCACAGCAGCAGAACCCAAACCAGCGCACACAATTAGTCGATCGAAATTTTCAGCAACAGGCAAGATGCCTGTTCCACAAGACTTATTGACAGCAATGGAAGATGCCAGTTGAATCTCAGACACCTGAGAATCCAACTCAGTAATGCCTTGAACTTCCACTCCAAACTCAAAATTAACTCCTTTGAGTTTAGCAGCATCAACCAAAGCCAAAGTTAGCGCCGTCGGATCGACTTGCCTGTCTTGAGGCGAATAAATCGCCGCAATAATCTGATCGTTTAAATAGAGATGAGGGCAGAGTTCGCGCACTCGTTCCCGATCCCAAAGTTCCAATTTCCAACCTTGAGACTCGCGAATGGCTATCAACTTTTCCCACTTACTTAAATCCTCTCCCTCCGAACAAAGCATCAAAATTCCTTGTTTGTTAAAAGGAATTTTTCGCCCCGTAACTGCTTCCAATTCTGGAATCAAAGTTTCGTAGCGATGAAGGCTAGTTTCCCTCAACTGCCAATTTCTGCCCTTAGTTTTGTGGCTGATAACTCCCATCAAAACACCGAGGGCCGCGCCAGTAGAACCTTCTGCCGGCGGCTGTTTGTCGAACACAGTAACTTTCAGTTCGGGAAATTGACTTAGTTCAAAGGCGATCGAAGCCCCAATAATACCGCAACCAATAATTGCAACGCGAACCATTCAATTTTAGATTTTAGATTTTAGATTTTAGATTAACTGCTTCCTAGGTTTTGTCCATATAAACCTGTTTCGGACGGGCAAGATGCCCGCCCCACAAGAAAACTGATTCTTTCTTTGTGGAACAGACATCTTGTCTGTTCTTGACAATGATACCCCCACAAGAAAACTGATTCTTTCTTTGTGGAACAGGCATCTTGCCTGTTCAAGACAATGATACAAGATGTGAGTTAAGGCTAATTAAGCTTTTGGAATTAGCTGCAAGAAGGTATCGAAATCATTGACAGCTTTTTGATAGCTGGCCGTGACTTTTGCATAGTCAAGGTTTTTAGCAGCAATATCAATGTCAACCAAATCGGTAAACAAACTCTTAGTTAAATCAACAGCTTGTTGTTGAGAACTAGGCAACAAACTCGCAGAGACGGTTTTCATGGTGTTCCGCAAGTCGCCTAGAGGCCCGTGAATGTAAGTTCTGGTATCAATCCAATTCCGTTTTTGAATTAGGGTTCCCAGTTTATCCATGCGCGATCGGAACTCGGTCAGAGTAGGAACATAGCGCTGAATTTGCTGGGTTTGGGCTGCTGTGTAAGTAGTTGGAACTTTTGCTTCGACACTGCTGCAACTAACCAGAAATGCCATCAAAAACGCCATCATCAAGGCAAAAATTGAACGGGGACGAGTCATATCGATTTTAGATTTTAGATTTTAGATTTCTCGTTTTCAGGCTCTGCCTGGGAATGCAGCTCGGCGAGGAGCTGGTTCACTGACCTAGCACCGAGAGTTATGTACAAAATATTATTTTACCTCCTGGCGGCGCAGAAAAGTGATCACAGAATTGCCAACTTTTTCTGACCAATGTTCTTGAGGATAATGCCCCGCTTGTTCCAGTGTGACTAATTCTGCATTTTGCAGGGAACCGACTAGCTTTTGAACTGGTTCAACACTCAGCCAAGGATCTGTCAAACCCCAGACAAATAAAGTTGGTCGAGTCCATGCTTTCAAGCCGGATTCAATTTCGGCCATTGACTGCGGCAACTGAATATTGCGGACTGTATTCATCAGCGATCGACCTGCATCCGAACTCTTCAAAAACGGGCGGCGGTAAACATCTAAATCCTTGTCTGATATTGTCTGGCGGCTGCCACCTTCGAGAGTTCTGTCAATCAAAAGCGGGTCTTGCGTCATCATGTCGCCAATAAAAGGCAGCCCCAACTGCTGCATTTTCCAAGGCAATTTGATATCTGGTGAAACTGGTGTATTTATGACGGCTAGACGCTCAATTTTATCGGGATTGCGTAAAGCGTATTGAATGCCGGCTGAAGCTAAAAATCCTTGGACAACGAGGTAAAATCGGTCTAATTCTATAGCTTGAATAAAGCCAGCGAGGGCGTCAACAAAAGCATCGGGAGTGTAGGCAAAGTCGCGCTTGTCTGGTTTTGTCGATCGCCCGTAACCCACCCAATCAGGGGCGATAGATCTAAATCCCTGTGCCGCCAAATCCGGCATCATTACAGTCCAGGTAAAACTCTGGGACGGCAAACCGTGCAGCAGCAGTACGGGGGGTTTCTCAGTTTCGTTAACCGGATTTGTTTCCCGATAAAACCATTGCAGCGGGCCTACATCAACTATCTTCTCATCAATTAACATTATTTTACTTGTTATTTATCAAAGAATAAGGCGGGTATTCCCCGCCCTACTTACCTAATAGTTGGGTGTGCATAGAACACCTTACCCAACTAATTACAGCCGCGTTTAGAAATTCATTTCAGCAGCTTGAACTTTTTCGACCTGTTTCTTCTTGAGAACCAGCATGATTTGAGCCAGCATGGTTATAGCCACGAAAGCCATCAATCCTTTAACTCGACCTGCACTTTGCAGCACAATCTCCACATCTTTTTGACCGAAGCCGCCCACATTAGGATTGTTCGTCAAAAGTTCGCCTGCTGCAACTGTTTGTCCTTCGGAAACAATCAGTTCTGGGCCTGCGGGAATCGTATCAACAACCGCTGCACCTTCGGCAGGTTGAATTGTCACTTGATAACCGCCATCTTCAGGTTGAGCAATCTTAGAAATGGTGCCAGCTACCGAAGCATTGTAAACAGTATTATTGCTCTTTTCGCCAGTAGGATAAACCTGACCGCGGCCGCGGTTGCCACCAACATAAATTTGGTATTTGCCGTAGTGAACGGACTTGTCAGTTTCTGGATTCGGCGACAAAACTGGGAATACCAATTCTTTATACTGTTCTCCCGGTACTGGACCCACTAAAACAATATTTTCTTGGGTTTCGCTGTAAGGTTGGAAGTAAAGATCGCCGACTTTTTCCTTCATTTCTTCGGGAATTCTGTCAGCGGGAGCAATTT
Organism: Microcoleus sp. K1-B1; assembly: GCF_036704705.1. NCBI lineage: Bacteria > Bacillati > Cyanobacteriota > Cyanophyceae > Oscillatoriales > Microcoleaceae > Microcoleus > Microcoleus sp. K1-B1. The sequence continues at coordinate 28,669 of NZ_JAUBSH010000057.1, forward strand.
TGAAACCTTCGGGCAACATCACTACAGCGCCTACATTCAAGCCGCTTTTGCTGCCGTCGCCGCCAACTTGTTGAACGTTAGTATCGTAGGGAACTTTGACAATAGCTTCAAACACCGTATCTGGCAAAACAGATTGCGGTACTTCAACTTCAGTCGGTTTTGCACCGAGGTGACAGTTAGCGCAAACAATGCGACCTGTGGCTTCGCGGGGAGTAGCGGGTGCTGTTTGCTGAGCCCAGAAAGGGTAAGCAAATGCTGCTTGGGGAAGTGCGATGTCGCTGGTGAGGAAAAATGCTGCGGCTACGATCGCAATTAAGGCTGTTTTCGCGATCGTCCTGGCACTGCGGCGAAATATCGCAGATAAATTAGTTTGTGGCATTAGAGTATTCAATCTCAAAGGTCAGACAATGCGTGAATTTTAGATTTTGAATTTTGGATTTTGGATTTTGGATTATTAGACTGTTTTAGGGATGCAATTATCTTGGATTTTCACCGCTGACCCCAATCTAAAATCTAAAATCTAAAATCCAAAATTGTTTAAGACCACCAAGGTTCTTCGCCGGTGCGGAAATCTGTTTCTTTCCAAGGGGTAAGAGCGATCTTGTCATCTGCGACAGTGGCGTGGGCCAGGGCCAGAGACAAAGGCGCTGGGCCGCGCACCACTTTGCCCTCATTGTTGTATTGAGAACCGTGGCAAGGACAGATAAACTTGTTTTCGCTAACATTCCAAGGCACGACGCAACCCAAGTGAGTGCAAACTGCATTGATGCCGTAGTCGGCGATAGATTGGTCTTCTTTCACCACAAGATAAGTGGGGTCGCCTTTGAGACCTTGGGCTAAGGTGCGATCGCCCGCAGGGTGCGAAGCCAAATATTCGCTAACGATGATGTCGTTACCCAAAGCATCTTTAGCTGTCACTCCGCCACCAACTGCCCCACTCGCCGGAGGAACAAAATATTGGACAACGGGATAGAGTGCGCCCAGTGCCACACCTGTGACTGTACCGAACGTCAGCAAATTCATAAATTGGCGACGCCCCATATCGGGGACATCGGGATTTCCAGCAGAAGATTGAGCCATGACCTGCCTTTACGGTTTTAAGTTACGTTTGTTTGTTAGCTGTTAGCGAACTTGTACGTGCAGAGGAAGGAGGATAATTGCCGTTAATCTGCTCGCACAAATTTTAGGCCGCGAAAATTCCTTTTAAGAATGCGCCTTCCAGCCTTTATTAGAGTATTATTACATTTTTTGAACTTTGTCTTTTATTGTTTAATGGATTAACTCAGGAGCAACCATGACGGGCCAGGATTTACACCAGCTACTGCTAGAAAAATGGGGAAAGTCTTACGATATCAGATTGCGGCGGACGCGGGGCAAGATTTTTGTGCAAGTTATGTGGAAATATCTAGAACAGGCATCTTTTCCGATGACGGAGGCTGATTATTTCGAGCATTTGGATGCGGTGGCCAATTACCTCAACGGCTGGGGGAGCACAGAACAGGTGAGAGAATATATCGTAACTACTCGCGATCGCCCCCGGTTGGGTAAAGCTGTCAGCGTTCCCCTCGATTTGGGTGAAAGAGCCTCGGAGTGGTTGCTAGACGAGTTTTGATTCACTCAGTCGATTTTAGATTTTAGATTTTAGATTTTAGATTGACTCCACAGCCGGGATCTGGGGGAGTTCCCTCAAGTTTTGTGTCGCGCCGCGGCTGGATTAGTTGAGCCCAAAGTCCCTAAAATCGATCGGCGAGCTTGTCATAGGACTTGCCGCTGGTGAGAAACTAAGCTGTGGCGCATCTAATTTGCAGGGGTGTTTTGATTCAAAGTCTTGTGTGGCGGGCTTTGCTGCGCGCGCCCTGCTGTGGGATTTAAATGCTGCAACAGCTTGTGGGGCTTTTTAGGGGGCTTTTTTAATTTTGGGCGATCGGACTTCTAGCTTACCAAAATCATCGGAACCAATTTCTGTCAACAATTTCACATACAATGAAGGTCAGATATCTTGTGAAATTTAGGAGAATGTTGTAATGGGTGTTGCACTGGGAATGGTTGAAGTCTTAGGATTTCCCGCTGCAGTAGAAGTTGCGGACTCAATGGTGAAAGCAGCCCGTGTTACTTTAGTTCGCTATGAGAAAATAACCCGCGCCTACTGGACAATTATAGTGCGAGGAGATGTTTCTGAAGTGCAAGCAGCCGTTGCTGCTGGAATTGAATCAGTTAAAAAGGTCGATGGCGGAAAGTTGCTATCGTATCACATAATTGCTCGTCCCCACGAGAATCTGGATTACGTTTTGCCGATCGGCTACACTCCTGAAGTCGAACAGTTCCGAATGTAGTCAGTCGATTTTAGATTTTAGATTTTAGATTTTAGATTTTAGATTTACTTTTTTATTGAATCTGAGAGCTTGAAACTTGGTCTAAAATTTAGGGTGTTCCACTCCTTAAGTCGCGGGGTTCTACCTGCTTTTACGCGGTTAAAAGTTTTGACAAAACTTTGGTGTGGAATTTTAACTTTTAGTAATTATAGAGGCGCGGGCGATCGCGTCTCTATATTTTTTGGCTGAGAGTCGATCGATCTTTCGGTGGAGTTTTTACCGCCCTAAAAGCTTTACCAAACCAACCCCGCCAAAATACAAGCTCAGCACCGCACCTCCTAAAAGACTTTGCGTTAAAGGGTCAGTAGAAGGTGTTAAAACCGCTCCCAAAACTGCCGCTCCCAAGACTACATACCGCCAGCCGGAGAGCATTTGGTTAGAAGAAACTATGCCCAAAACACCCAGCAATACTTGGAGAATCGGGATTTGAAAAGCTAAGCCCGTGCTGAACATTAACAACAGCACAAATTTAAAGTATTTGTCGATCGACCACAACTGCTCTACAACATCCGCCCCATAGCTAACAAAGAAATTAAGCGCCGCCGGAATCAGAGCGATGTAAGCAAATACTAAACCGCCCAAAAATAGGAAACTCGAACCTAAAAACACCGGCCCCAGCAACCTGCGTTCTTTGCGAGTCAAACCGGGGAGAACAAACAGCGCTATCTGGTAAAAAATAAACGGACTGGCGATGAGCAAACCGCTGTATCCGGCTACTTCGATAGAAACAAAGAAATACTCGCCCGGAGCTAGTTGCAGAAACTTGACGGGGCCGGCCGGTACTTCGAGCAGTTGCACGATGGGTTTAACTGTGAAAAAGCAACCGATTACAGCGATTACTACTGCAATTAGCGAGTAGAAAAGTCGCTGTCGCAATTCTTCTAAATGGTCGAATAAAGACATTTCAACTTCGTCAGGAAGTTCGTTTAGAAATTCGTTTTCTAAGTTGCGAGAACCCATCGCACCGCTTGCGATTGGTGCAATGATGTTTTCCTGGCTAATTGCTTCGAGGTTGTTGTCGGAACCTTGTTCGGATGTCTCCAAGTTTGAGGGAGCAGTCATAGGAAATGGGTAATTAGTAATGGGTAATTGGCAAGAGGGAATTGGTAATTGAAAATTGGTAATTGAAAATTGGTAATTGAGAATAGTTATTTCATAATTGCTCCGACTTCATTCTTAATTCTTCATTCTGACTTCAGCAGCAGAAGGAACGATCGCTCATTAATCCGTGTAGCGGTGTCAAAATCCGTGTCGTGCCTTGATTATTCAATGACGATCGCAATTTTGCCGATCGCGCGGCCGGTTTCGCTGTAAGCGTGGGCTGCTGCTACTTCTTGTAAGCTGTAAGTGCGATCGACAATCGGCTCAACTTTATCGGATTCTATTAACTCCCGCAAAGCCCCTAAATCGCTGGGGTTGGCATTGGCTAGAATGAATTTAGCTTTTTTACCCGATATAAACCAGCTTGTTAACATCGGTGCGAGGTTCTCGAAACTTGGCAAAGTCGATATATAAATTCCCTCTGGTTGCAGCACTTTTTCGCATTCAGCAAATGTTCTTGTCCCGACAGCATCTAAAATTATATCATATTTATCGGTTTGTTGAGTAAAGTCAATTTCGGCGTAATCCAGGACAAAATCTGCTCCCAAACTCTTGACCACTTCTCTATTTTTAGCGCTGCAAACTCCCGTTACTTCCGCATTCATTGCTTTCGCAACTTGCACGGCAAACGTGCCGACTCCGCCGGAAGCGCCGTTAATTAATACTTTGTTTCCTGCTTGAATTTGACCCAAATCTCGGAGTGCTTGCAAAGCAGTTAAACCTGCGATCGGTACTCCTGCTGCTTCTGCATGAGTGATGTTTTTCGGTTTAATTGCTGCCTCCGATTCTGGCACGACCGCGTATTCGGCGCAAGCACCCCCATTGATGGGATTTAAGAAAGTATAAACTTCATCTCCGGGTTGAAATTTGGTGACTTCCCGGCCGACTTCGACGACAACTCCCGATATGTCAGAACCGACTATTCGAGGAAAGTTATATCCTGTTAATAGTTGCAGGTGTCCTTGCCGGATTTTCCAGTCTACGGGATTGACGCTGCTAGCGCGAACTCGCACTAACAATTCGTTGGATTTGGCGATCGGCTTCGACAATTCTCGGTACTGCAATTCCTCGGCTGAACCGTAGCGATCGAACGCAACTGCTTTCATGGCAAATTTTCCGGTTTATTTCCAATAGAACACTCAATCCTTTACAATTACAGCACATTCGATCTAAATGTGACACAGTAAATTGATATCATTTCCGGTTACACTCATACATGATGTTGACTGTTGACTGTTGACGCCGTGAACAGTGAACAGTGAACCGTCAACCGTCAACAGTGAACTCGAATTTACTATTCCGATGCTAACGGATTTGATATGAGTCACCCTTGTAGCAGCGGGCGATCGACTCTTGGAGACCTCCAGACAAGGCGCAGGCGTGAGGCAATGGGTTCGCAGGCTGAGTGCGATAGCTAGGGATTAAAATTAATAGGGACAGGGCGGGCGATCCCATAACCCTGAGCATAATCTACTCCAATCTCCCGCAATTTTTCTAAGATAGTCTCGTCTTCGACAAACTCAGCTATAGTTTCAAGATTCATCGCATGGGCAATACGATTAAAGCCTTCAACCAGCGCTTGAGAAATCAAATTATGACTAATATTCTTGACAAAAGCACCATCAATTTTTAGATAATCAACTGGTAAATTCATCAGATAAGCAAAGGAACTCAACCCGCTCCCAAAATCATCTAAAGCAAAGCAACACCCAATTTTTTTGAGTTCGCTCATGAAATATCTGGCTTGCTCAAAGTTTGCGATCGCTGCCGTTTCCGTGATTTCAAAACCAATGGTTTCTGGGGGGACTTGGTGGCGAGAAAATTGTTCGATTAAAAATCTCATAAACTGATTGTTACTAATGCTAGCCCCCGAAAGATTTATCGTGTATAAGCCTTGACTAATAGCATCTTTTTCCGGTAATTTGTGATAGTTAGAAAAAAAAGTTTCGATTACCCAGCAATCGATCTCAGTTATCAATCCGTAACGCTCGGCGGCGGGAATAAACTGATTTGGAGATACTAATTTTCCATTTTCGTCCATCATTCTAATCAAAATCTCATAATGCTCTACTAATGGTTTAGAAGTAATAGAGACAATTTTTTGGTAGTAGAGACAAAAACGATTGGTTTCCAGCGCCCGGGTGATTTTGGAAATCAACTGCCTCTCACCACGTTGTTTAATTAGTTCGCCATCATCTAGACTATAAATATGAACACAGTTGCGCCCTCTGGCTTTGGCGGCATAACAAGCTGCATCAGCCGCTCCCAGAAGCTCCATCAAATTTTGGCTGGTTTGGTCAATAGCAACAACTCCAATGCTGACTCCGATGATAAAGGTTTTGCCATTCCAAATAAACCGAAACTGATGCACTAGGTCTTTGAGATTTTCCGCAATCTGAGTTGCTTGAGAGAGCGAACATTGAGTGAGCAAAATACCAAATTCATCACCTCCTAAGCGAGCCAGCATATCATTAGGCCCGACTCCCTGTTGAATAAGTGCAGTGATTTGGCGCAGTAGCTCATCGCCAGCAATATGACCTACGGTATCGTTAATGACTTTGAACTGATCTAAGTCTAAATAACAGAGAGCGTGCTGCTGATTGCTATCTTTAACAGAGGCGATCGCCTCAACTAACTGCTGCTCAAATCTTCGACGGTTGATTAACCCCGTCAGGGCATCGTGACTGGCTTCCCAAGATAGTTTACGAGTGAGATAGCGCGATTCAGTAACATCATGAAAGACGATTACTGCTCCGATAATTTGACCTTGGCGGTCTCGAATAGGTGCTGCCGAGTCAGCAATGGGATACTCGGTTCCATCATCGGCAATCAGAATAGTATTGTTAGCTAAGGTCACAATTCGCTCCTCTAATAGAGCCTTGTTTATAGGATTCTCTACTGGCTCTCGCGTTACTTGATCGACAATTAAGAAGACTGTAGAGAAAGGAACTCCTTGAACCTCATGAGTTTTCCACCCTGTCAGTCGCTCAGCTATAGGATTGAAATATCTCACCCTACCTTGGGCATCAGTAGTAATGACCGCATCGCCAATGGATTGCAGTGTCACTTGAGCCAATTCCTTTTCGGCAAAGAGAGACTCTTCGAGACGTTGCCGTTCTTCAATTTCTATCAAGAGACGTAAATTCTGCTTTTTGAGGCTTTGTTGCAGCCTTCGGATCGTTAGGTGGGTTTCGACACGAGCTAATACTTCTTCGACTTGAAATGGCTTAGCAATATAATCTACCCCTCCCGCAGCCAGCCCTTGTACCTTATTAAAAGTTTCATTGAGAGCACTCAAAAAAATTATTGGAATGTCTACAGTGCGCTCATCAGATTTTAATTGTCGGCAAACTTCATAGCCATCCTGATCGGGCAACTTAATATCTAGTAAGATTAACTCCGTCGATGGCGATTGGGCGGCTCTGAGCGCCATTGCACCTGTCGTGGCACTGCGAACTTTATAACCCTGTTCGCTCAAAGTATCCCTGAGCAGACGCAGGTTATCAGGCAGATCGTCAACAATTAAAATATTGCCTCGGTAGTTTGTAGCTCGATCGCTAACCCTATCGCTAGTTCTATCGACAATCATACTCATTTCCCTAGTTTCCTGCTAGAGGAATATAAACATATGCACAAATAGTATAGTTTAATTATTCGGTTAAAAAAGTCACTTTACCCACAAAGAAGTTCTGCGATCCCGGAGATATGGGGCTGGCAAGGGGGCGCAACCATACAAAATATGAATTGTTCAGGTAGGGGCAGTCCCCCCGTGGTTGCCCTTCTTCGCTTCGCCTAACATCAGAAGAACATTGTTTCAACCCAAGCAGCCGATTTATGAACAAGCGCATTTCTCAAATGGCAAGTCTACTCGTAATTGCGAGCGGATGTCTCGTGCTGTTGGGTTGGCAATTTGACATTTCCGTACTCAAAAGTGGTTTTCCCGGTATGGCTTCGACCATGAAAGCAAACACGGCAATTTGCTTTTTGCTGGCTGGAGTTTCTTTGAGATTGTTGCAGTACCAAAGAACCCGACTGCACGATCGCATCGCTCAAGGGATGGCAGGATTGATAATCATTATGGGTATGCTGACGCTGAGCCAGTATATTTTTGGTTGGAAGCTGGGTATTGATCAGTTGCTTGTCCGAGATTTGGTGTCTTCCGCCACTCTTTATCCGGGAAGAATGGGAGTAAATACCGCCCTAAATTTTGTGCTGATGGGACTAGGACTCTTACTGTTAGGGCAAAATTCCCAACGGGATACTTGGTTGGCTCAGATTTTTAGTAGTGTTGCAGCTTTAATTTCTCTACTAGCTTTATTTGCACACCTATTCCATGTCGATATTCTTGAACGGTTTGTCACAATTAGGACGACTCAACCCCTAAACACGATCGTCACCTTTTTCATCCTCTATGGAGGAATTTTATGGCTCCGCCCCAAGGAAGGATTAATGCAAGTAGTAACCAGTCCCCTAGTTGGCGGAGTAATGGTTCGGTGGTTGCTGCCTTGGGGGACGATCTTTCCAGTCACACTGAACTGGTTGACTCTTCAGGGACAAAAGTTAGGCTGGTATAACGCTAATTTTGGCTATACATTGCGTTCAACTGTTATGGTTTTCACGTTTTCAATTCTCATTTTGGGGACGGCTCGCTTTTTGAACCAGATAGATTACCAGCGCCAACAAGCTGAAAAAGAAATTAAAAAACTTAACGAAACTTTAGAAATTCTTGTGGCTGAACGAACAGATGCTTTACAAAAATCGCAGGCTCGTTTTGCAGGAATTCTAGAAATCGCCAATGACGCAATTATTTCAGTCGATCGCACTCAACGTATTACCCTGTTTAATCAAGGGGCAGAAAAGATTTTTGGCTATAAAATGGAGGATATTTTAGGGAAGCCACTGAATTTACTGCTGCCAGAACAGTTTAGAGATGCACATCCGCAGCATATCAAACAATTTGCACAGTCTTCTAGCAGAGCGCGAAGGATGGGAGAACGAAGCGAGATTTTGGGTCGTCGTCAAGATGGAACGCAGTTTTCGGCTGAAGCCTCTATTTCTAAGCTGGAAATGGGAGACGAAACGGTATTTACTGTTATTCTGCGCGATATTAGCGATCGCAAACAAATTGAGATGGCTTTACGAAACAGTGAAGAGCAGTTTCGCCATGCGTTTGAAGATGCCTCTATCGGGATGGCGATCGTTTCACTTGATGGGTACTGGATTAAAGTCAATCCTGCCTTATGTCAGATTCTTGGCTACTCCTCAGAAGAGTTGTTAACGTTAACTTTCCAAGACATTACCCATCCTGACGATTTAGACAGGGATCTTAGTTATGTACATCTGCTATTAGCCGGAACAATTTCAACTTACCAATTGGAAAAACGGTATTTCCATAAACAAGGACATATTATTTGGATTCTGCTTAATGGCTCGCTAGTACAAGATGGACAAGGAAATCCACTGCATTTTATTTCTCAAATACAAGAAATTACGGCTCGCAAAGAAGCTCAAAAGACCCTAGAACTTCAAAGCGTTATCATGAATAACATGGCAGGAGGAGTGTGTTTGATTAAAGCCTCAGACCTCATGATCGTCTACACCAACCCGACATTTGACGCTATGTTTGGCTACAGAGAGGGCGAACTCGCAGGTCAACCCCTTGGTGTCTTGAATTATGTCGATACAAAGGTAACACCAAATGTAACCGTTCTAGATATGGTCACTCAAATTGAACAGACCGGGGAAGCCAAATATGAAGTCCACAATAGAAAGAAAGATGGAACTCTCTTTTGGTGCAGAGTTCATACATCCATGTTTGAGCATCCTGAATACGGAACTGTATATGTTGCCGTTCAGGAAGACGCAACAGAGATCAAACTGGCTGAGCAAGCCTTGCAAGCAACCACAAATCGCCTCAACTTTCTCCTAAACTACAGCCCCGTTGTCATTTTTAGCAGTAAACCTGCTGGCGATTATAGCGCAACGTTCATCAGCGAAAATATCAAAGATATATTGGGCTACGAAACCAGCGAGTTCTTAGAAGATCCTAAATTTTGGGTGAATCACTTACACCCCGATGATGTAGAACCAGTGCTTAATGGCTTAGCAAATCTATTCGTTATTAATGATTTTTACTTCCACGAATACCGTTTTCGTCGCTCCGATGGGGTTTATCGCTGGATACTCGGTCAGCTTAGGCTAATTCGAGATAGTTCAGGTACACCAGTAGAAATCTTGGGATATTTAATTGACATTAGCGATCGCAAACAAGCTGAGTTGGAATTTCAGCAGGCAAATGAAGCAAACCAAGCCAAGACAGTCTTCCTCGCCAATATGAGCCACGAACTCCGCACCCCGCTGAACTCAATTTTGGGATTCACGCAATTGATGAGCTATGAGAGAAATCTGACTCTTTCTCTCCAAGAACGTTTACAGATTGTCAATCGTAGCGGTAGACATTTATTGGACTTGATTAACGATATTTTAGATTTATCCAAAATAGAAAGCGGACGGATGACCCTCAGTCCTTCTGAGTTTGATTTGACAAGTTTGCTGACTTCTATCGAAGAAATGTTCCAAGTTAAAGTCCAATCTAAAGAAGTGCAGCTAATTGTCGATCGAGATCCCGACATTCCTCAATTTGTGCAGAGTGACGATAAAAAACTCTATCAAGTCTTGGTCAATCTGCTCGGTAATGCGATTAAGTTTACCAATCAAGGAAGCATCACCCTACGGGTAAGAGCAACAAAAAGAGACCAAACATCCTGTCACCTATGTTTTGAAGTTGAGGATACAGGCGTGGGAATTGCGCCCACAGAAATTGATAAATTATTTAAGGTTTTTGTGCAAGCCCAAGCGGGAAATAATTTGAGTCAAGGCACGGGGCTTGGTTTAGCCATTAGTCAAAAACTCGTCAAACTTATGGGCGGTCAGATTCGGGTTAAAAGCACTTTGAACCAAGGTAGCACTTTTTCCTTTGAGATTGGTGTACAGTTACCTCAAGCAGAATCCTTACCCCCAGAATCAATTAATCAAAAAGTAATTAGTTTAGCCCCCGGACAACCGACTTACCGCATTCTTATTGTTGAAGATTTAGAAGAAAATCGTCGCTTGTTAGTCGAGATCCTGACCTCGGTTGGTTTTGAGGTGAGAGAAGCAAAACAGGGAGTGGAGGCACTCTCACTGTGGGAGAGTTGGCGGCCACACCTGATTCTGATGGATCTACGAATGCCGATCGTGGATGGCTACACAGCTACTAAATATATTAGAGAACGCCCTCAGAGCCAAGAAACTGTCATTATTGCTTTAACTGCCAGTGTTTTTGAAGAAGATCGAGAGAAAGTTCTTATGGCTGGCTGTAACGACTTTATAAGCAAGCCATTTCAGCAAAGAGAACTTTTTGACAAACTCGCTAAATATTTGGGAGTGCAATATATCTACGAAGTCGTAGAACCAAATCCACCAAAACAATTAGTTGAAATGGTGTCTGTAGAAGATCTATCCATGATGCCCCCTGAGTGGTTAGAACAAATGTATCAAGCCGCTTACTATCTCGATACCGAAGTGATGAACGAATTAATCGTACAAATTCCCCAATCCAAAGCAAGTTTGTCCAAAGCACTAACTGATTATATCAATAATTTTAATTCTGATCGAATTATGGAGCTGATTCGACCTTTGCTGCCGAATCCACTGTAGTTATCGAGTTTAAGGACAAAGAAGCTATAGTGCTGTAAGCAGTGGCTATATTTCCAATAGACACCAACTTGGAAAACGATTTGGAAGTTTTTGGATAGGTGTATTGCAGATATCCATTAGCATGAGGAAATGGCGTACATATTAGATGGAATTTGCTGTATCATATAGCAATTATAGCAATCATAAATCAGTACAAATATGTAGGAAGAGTGCTAAGAGTGGCTACCCCAAGGATCGGGTCAACCACGGGGGGTTTGCCCCTACAACAATTACACAATTCATTTAGGAACGCTATATATTTTTGACGTGAAGGGGATTTATTTTTTTATTAACCGCAGAGGGCGCAGAGGTCACAGAGAAAGAGAAAAGAGATAGAGGAATGATTGATTTAACAGGAAAGGTAATTTTAGTAACTGGTGGCTCGAAAGGGATTGGTGCAGTGACGGTGCGGACTCTGGTTAATGCTGGGGCTGAGGTGATTTTGCATTACTTTCGCAGTCAGAAAGAAGCTGAAGCGGTAGCAGCAAGTGTTGCGGGCGATCGCTGTTATTTATTGGCAGCCGATTTGATGGTGGCAAACGCGGCCTCGACTTTGTGGCGAGATGCTTTAAAATGGCGGGGTCATATTGATATTTTAGTTAATAATGCGGGGATTATGCAGTCAGCGGGTATCGAGGACGAGTTCGATATTTGGTCTTCAGCTTGGCAGCAAACTCTACAAGTAAATTTAGTGGCTGTTGCCGATTTGTGCCGGGAATCCATTCTGCATTTTCAAACTCGCCGGGTCGGTACAATTATTAATATAGCAAGTCGCGCTGCCTTTCGCGGCGATGACCCGAATTATCTGCACTACGCCGCTTCTAAAGGTGCTATTGTTGCTTTAACTCGCAGCATTGCTAGAGGGTTTGCGGCTGATAATATTCTGGCATTTACAGTTGCACCGGGATTTGTCAGTACAGAAATGTCTAATCAGTTTATTCAGGAGTTCGGTGAAGCTGATATTATTCGCGATATCCCGATCGGCAAAATCGCTCCTCCTCAAGATGTTGCCAATGTTATCGCGTTTTTAGCGTCGGGTTTGGCTACGCACGCTACCGGGACTACGATCGACATTAATGGAGCCTCTTATGTGCATTGAGACAATTCCTGTAAAATACCTCTCAAGGCTCACGCTGACATCTTTTAAAGGTAACTAATTTATCACTTTAGCAAGACGCTAAAAACATCATAAATCCTTTAGGCTTATATCAAAGATAGTCTGAGGAAATTTGATTATGACAACCCATAACGGTGGCAACACAAAACGAGTTGCCATACTCATTGAAAATGGAGTTGAAGATTCGGAATTTTTAGTTCCTTACAACGCCTTAAAACAAGCAAATTTTGATGTAGTTGTCCTCGGTTCGCGGACAAACGAAAAGTATGCAGGGAAACAAGGAAAAGTTGCCCAGCAAGCTGACGGAACGACAACAGAAGCATTGCCTGCAGAATTCGATGCAGTGATAATTCCCGGCGGCATGGCTCCAGATACAATGCGGACTAATCCCAACACAGTCAGGTTTGTACGAGAAGCATTTGAGCAAGGAAAACTCGTCGCTGCTGTTTGCCACGGCCCGCAACTTTTGATTGAAGCCGACTTACTCAAAGGCAAAAATGCGACTGGTTTCTTGGCAATTAAAACAGACATGATTAATGCCGGAGCTAACTACATTAACGAAGCTTTAGTAGTTGACGGCAACTTGATCACTTCCCGCCAACCTGGAGATTTAGCAATATTTACCACCGCAATTCTGGCTCGCCTCGGTTACGGCGGAAAAGCAGTGGGTTTGCCAGAAGAAACTGACACCAATGCAGAATGGTGGAAATTAGCTAATGGTTGGGGAGGTTCGACACAAGGCGACATTGTTAAAGGTTTGAATACCGCCCTCGCAGGGGAACGCTATGCTTGCGAAGCCTTTGAACATTATGCCGAAAAAACGCAAGATAGCGATTTGCGATCGCTCTTGAGAGAAATGATTAAAAACAAACAGCACCACATCATCGCTCTCGAAAGTCGCCTCAACGATTTTGGTGAAAAACCCTCAATTCCTGCCCAAATTGCTGACAAGTACGCTAAGTTAAAAGCTTCGATGCAAGGAACCGATGAAACGTTCTTACTGCGGAGCACTCTGGGTGATTTGCAAACTGGTGTTGTCGATATCAACAACCTGCGGGTGAAGTTCACAGATCCGGTATCAACGGCCATTTTGACAGAAATAGAATCGGATTTGTCTAAGTGTGAACAAGTCGTTGCTAAACTTTTCCGCGCCCGTGCAGTTTCCCAGGAAATTAAGTCGCCTAAACCTTCGACTAGCCCCGCTGTAAAAATGTAATCAGCAAGGGGATAAATAAGTTTGTAGTTGTGTTGACTTGTTAAACACCCACCAATATCGCAACTACAAACTTGCTCTGCACTCCTACAATATACGCCGTTGCGGTCAAATAAAACCCAACACTAAAAAGCAGATATTCAACTAACTGCAAGGTGGAGGGTTTTATTCAATGGATTTTATTTTTGTTTTAGCGGGACACGGCGGTTTTGAAGGAAGCTTGCGGCATCCGAGGGCCGTACAACCCCCCGGATTCCTAGGTGCAGAAATAAAAAATATAGTACCCGATAAGCAGCCCCCGGATATATCGGTAAAGTCGCTTTCTTCAATTATTCAATTCTTCAATTCTTCAATTCTTTAAATCTAAAATCCAAAATCTAAAATCTAAAATCGATTGGCTTGTTCCCTCTTCCTTTAGACAGGAGACACATGGGCTATAAATGCGCTACTGTGTTGCCAATATTTTGATGAGGAAAAAAAGGCTGTGGTTCCCTTACGCGATGAAAATCCCATTACTCTGGGGGGGTGACAAGATGGCTAAGAGCTAGACTGAATCTGACTTATAGCCCTCATCCCCCGTTGGTAAAAATAGC
>NZ_JAUBSH010000058.1:0-27714 GCF_036704705.1 Microcoleus sp. K1-B1
GCTATTTTTACCAACGGGGGATGAGGGCTATAAGTCAGATTCAGTCTAGCTCTTAGCCATCTTGTCACCCCCCCAGGAAGAAATCATGAGTCCTCTTCAGAGGACTTTCGCTTTGAGGCAGGGGTTTCAACCCTTGCCGGACTATGGGTTTAACGTTAAGTTGACACCTATGGGCAATTCCGTTTCCCTACAAATGCGCGCGTACTTTTCAGAATTGATATTAATTGGTAATTAATGATTGGTAATTGGGACGTTTAAGGCAAAAAAAAAAGAGGGAATTTTCCCTCTTTAAATCACACTAACTAAGATGTTATTCTTCCGTCGCAGGAGGGATTTCTTCCTCTACATCTAATACGGCTTCGGGTGCTGCTTCGGGTGCTGCTTCGGGTGCTGCTTCCACTGCTACTTCCGGCAGATCCTCTTCCATTGCTGAGGGCACATCTTCGAGTTCGTCGGAGAAGTCATCATCAGCATCAGTTGAGTCTACAGGAATGTCTATGCCTGCTTTAGCTTGCTTTTGAGCCAGCATTTTCTCGCGGAACTTAGCTGCCATTTCCTCAGCTTTTTCGTACACCAATTCGCGATTTTTGACCATCGCGCCCGGTTCCGGTTCCAACTGCTTGGTGGAGAGAGAAATCCGGCCCCTCTCGGCATCCAAGTCAATGATCATCACTTTCACTTCGTCGTTGACATTGAAAACGCTATGAGGCGTATCGATGTGATCGTGCGAAATTTCCGAGATGTGCAGCAAGCCGCTGACGCCGCCGATGTCGATAAAGGCACCGTAAGGCTTGATACCGCGTACTGTACCGATGACGACTTCCCCGACTTCGAGGCGGTTCATCTTGCGCTCAACTAAGGCGCGACGATGACTCAACACTAGGCGGTTGCGGTCTTCGTCTACCTCTAAGAATTTTAATGGTAATTCTTCGGCGACTAATTCTTCCTTCGGTTTGCGGGTACTGATGTGAGAACCGGGAATAAAGCCTCGCAAGCCTTCTATTCTCACGAGTGCGCCGCCGCGGTTAGTGGCAAATACTTGCGATCGTACTGTGGCATCTTCTGCTTGGAGTTGTCGCACTCTTTCCCACGCCCGCATATACTCGATGCGCCGGATGGACAGGGTTAATTGTCCGTCTTCATTTTCATCGGTGAGGATGAAAAATTCTCTGGTTTCGTTTGATTGCAATACCTCTTCAGGGCTTTCCACTCGATTGATGGACATTTCCTGAATGGGAATGTACGCTGCTGTTTTAGCACCGATATCAATCAGAGCGCCCCTCGGTTCTATACTAAAAACTGTACCCGCTACTACATCGCCCGGGCTAAAGTGATAGTCATATTTATCAAGTAGGGCTGCAAAATCTTCGTGAGTAAAGCCGATGTCTTTGACTGTGGTTTTGAGATTGACCATGCGAATAGTTTCCTAGGATTTCTCTCCTTCATGTTTTTCGTTTGTGCCGGCAGATATTCGAGATTTTGGTGAAAAAGCGATTAACTTTTTTCAAAATCTTTTACTAAAGTCAGTTTTCGCTAACTTTTGCCAGGTGCAACTGCACACCAGCGCTTGCCATTACTGTTACTCCATACTCTGTGTTAAAACGTTTAATCTTAACATTCCGAGTCAAGTAGACCATTATAACTTACGCGCATACTGGTTTAAAATTAATTTAAGCGAGCTTAGCTGGGAGTAGCGCAGGATGCTGGGCTTTCTCGATCGACTACTTCGGCATCCGGCAAATCTGCGTCAAAATTTGTCCCTGTTTCTGTATTTTCAGCTTCGTTGAGGGGATTCTGAAGGTGATTTAGGGTATCTACAAAATCTCGGATGCCTCGAAATTGTCGATATACGGAGGCAAAACGGACATAAGCGACTTCGCTGAGCGGCCGCAGGTGCAACAGCACCAGTTCCCCTATTTCTGAACTGGCGATTTCTCGCAGCGATCGACCTTGGAGTTGCGCCTCGATTTCTTCTGCCAGAGTTTCGAGATGCCCGGAAGACAAACCTGTTTTTTCGCAGGCCCGAATCAATCCCCTGACTAATTTTGACCTGTCAAAAGATTCGCGCTTGCCGTCGCGCTTGATCACCGTAATCGGCACAAATTCTATGCGTTCGTAAGTTGTGAAGCGGTGCTGGCAGCTCAAACACTCACGCCGCCGACGGATGCTTTGACCTGATTCGGCTGAACGCGATTCTAAAACGCGACTATTTGTGTGTTGGCAGGAGGAACAGCGCATGATTGCTGAGTTTAACAGGCATTGCCAGCAAATTACCATTCATCTAACCGCCTGGGGTCTGATGAATGGCTGGACTAGAAAAATAACTTAGCAAACAGCGGTGAAATAGTCCCGCACCAAATTCGTTAGCGCAACCCTCGAAGAGGATCACTTATGATGCGGGCTAACCGCAGTCCGGTTCAGGATATTTTGGACTTGCCGCAGGCGTATAGCTAATTATTTGCCAATCCGGGGAGGTTCCCGAAAGGCGATCGCAAAAAATAGTACACCTAAGGCTAAAGCCAGAATCAAAATGTAAGCAACGCTTTCCATGTTAAATTTTCCCTATCTTCCCTTGCCGTATTATTTTATCTTAATTGCTGGTTTTATTCTTAACTAAAAAAACCCGGTTTCTTCAAGAAACCGGGTTTTTGTGTAGCGGGGAAGTTTCCCCCCTACCCAGAGGCTGGCGAAATTTAGAGAGGTTCTTCTCTTCTGGTGGTCACGTCGCCCAGTTTTTGGAACAAGCCCCACTCGACTTGTTCTTCCATGTCAGCTTCAACTCCAGCAAACACGTCGCGGAAAATAGTCCGAGAACCGTGCCAGATATGGCCGAAGAAGAACAGCAAAGCAAAGCAAACGTGTCCGAAAGTGAACCAACCGCGAGTTGAAGTGCGGAAAACGCCGTCAGAGTTCAAGGTTTCGCGATCGAATTCAAACACTTCACCTTTTTGAGCAGCGCGAGCAAACTTCTTAACATCTAGAGGATTATTAAAGGTTTGACCGTTAAGTTCGCCACCGTAGAAGCTGACGGTAACTCCGCTTTGTTCAAAGCTGTATTTTGATTCAGCACGGCGGAAGGGGATGTCAGCGCGAACGACCCCATCTTTGTCTGTCAAAATTACTGGGAAAGTTTCAAAGAAGTTGGGGAGGCGGCGAACCGACAATACCCGACCTTCGCTGTCAGTAAATACTGGATGGCCCAGCCAGCTTTTCGCAATACCGTCGCCATTGACCATCGCGCCGGCCCGGAACAAACCGCCTTTAGCAGGAGAGTTGCCCACGTAGTCGTAGAAAGCCAATTTTTCGGGAATTTGTTCGTAAGCTTCTTGGAAGCTTTGGCCGCCGGCCAAGCTAGCTTGAGCTCTGCGATCGATTTCTTGTTGGAAATAGCCGCTGTCCCACTGATAGCGAGTCGGGCCAAAAAGTTCGATCGGAGTCGCAGCAGAACCGTACCACATCGTACCCGCAACCACAAAGGCTGCGAAGAACACGGCAGCAATACTGCTAGAAAGTACAGTTTCGATATTCCCCATCCGCAGGGCTTTGTAAAGACGTTCCGGCGGCCGCACTGTCAAGTGGAACAAACCGGCAATTACGCCGACTACGCCCGCTGCAATGTGGTGAGCCACGATGCCGCCCGGATTGAAGGGATCGAAGCCTTCAGGGCCCCAAGCAGGCGCCACTGGCTGGACGTGACCGGTCAGCCCGTAGGGGTCGGACACCCACATTCCGGGGCCAAAAAGTCCCGAAAGGTGAAATGCGCCGAAGCCGAAGCAAAGCAAGCCGGAGAGGAACAGGTGAATGCCAAACATTTTTGGCAAGTCGAGGGCTGGTTCACCGGTGCGAGGGTCTCTGAAAAGTTCTAAGTCCCAAAATACCCAGTGCCAAACTGCTGCTAAGAACAGCAGGCCAGAGAGGACGATGTGAGCTACGGCGACGCCTTCAAATGACCAGAAGCCCGGATCGACGTTACCTTCGCCAGTGATGCTCCAACCGCCCCAAGAACCCGTAACTCCCAAGCGAGTCATGAAGGGCAACACGAACATCCCTTGACGCCACATCGGGTTCAGAACTGGGTCTGTGGGGTCAAAAACTGCTAGTTCATAAAGGGCCATTGAGCCGGCCCAACCTGCCACGAGGGCAGTGTGCATTAAGTGTACAGAAATCAATCGGCCTGGGTCATTTAAGACGACTGTGTGTACGCGATACCAGGGTAGTCCCATTGACTGCGGTTCTCCAAGGTGTAAGTGATGATGTCTATTTTTACGGAAAAATCAGATTCTGAATCCCCAGCAGTTACCTGCAGGGTTTAAACTCTGCCTTTTGCCGACTGCCATCTACCTTCAAAGGTGGAGGCATAAAAATGAAAGTTATTTAAAGAAGTGTATCGAGTGTTAGAACCGATTGCAATATGTTGAGCATTACATTAGTTGCGGGTTGCCCATTTCGCAGCGGGCGGCGATCGTCCCGAGGCGTTCGAGGACTTGCTCGGCATCGATCAGTCTGGTGAGGGTGACGTTGCCGATATTTTTGGCGGGATCGGCGGGATCGGGACGGACTGCGGGTTGGACTTCTACCATGAGTACGGCGTCTTCTACGCGGTAGAGCCACATTTTTTCGTTGCGATCGGAAAGACAGAGGTTGAGCTGTTGGATGTCTGGCGGTCGCCTCCAGGCCGCGTGACTCCACTCGCCACCTACGCCCCAGACGCGCCCAACTTTCCAGCCGTCGGATAAGAAGAAGTATTTCACTTGTGTACGCTTGTTGAGATTTTTTTGTCTAACATAGCGCAAAACTGCAATAGTACGGAATTATTGAACCGCGAAGGCGCGAAGGGTGCATATAGATATTGTTATTCGATCGACTATTGCCTATAATATGCTATGTAAGGCATAATTGCTCCAAATGACATGGAACATTGAGTTTCACTTTGATTTTTACTCTGAGTTTACCGAATTCCCCACTGATGTCAGATTAGAGCTTTTAGCAAAACTCACACTGTTACAAGAATTTGGCCCAAACCTCAAGCGTCCTCACGTAGATACTCTCAATGGTTCTATCTACACCAATAGGTCGGAACTTAGGTTTCAGGCGGCTGATGGAGTTTGCGAGTCGCTTTTGCATTTGACCCCCGCAGAGAAGCGATTTTGTTGGTAGCTGGGGACAAATCTGGTAGTAGTGAGAAGCGATTTTACAATCAACTAATTAAGATAGCAAATAGTAGATTTTCCGGCCATTTAAATAAGTTAATGGAGCCAGAAACAGATGACAATTAGCCTGAAGACTATTATGGATAATTTGCCTCCCGAACAACGAGCAATTGTCTAAAAGCGATCGGTTGAATTAATGGCTGAAGAAATGACATTGCCAGACTTACGAAAAACGAGGCAATTAACTCAAAATTGTTGGCGGCGTGCAAAATTTTGGATTAGCTGAGAGTATTTAGGCAAGTAGCTTGGGTTAGGTTGGTATCTACGGTGGCGAGGGTTAGTCCGTAATGAACGACGGTGGCGGCAATGAATCGATGATATCTCCGATAATTTTGCCACTATCTTTGGCAGATACGAATGCCGATCGTTTAGTTTTTTTTAGGGGAGATAATAACCACAGGTCGATCGTTGTGGATGAACGGTCTGAATTTTATCAAAAATATTGATAAAATTGCATTATACTTTTCCTAACCCTGATAATTACTCATCACCCCGCCTCCCAATCTTCAATCTGTAGCCCTTGTACTCTGCTAAACTCCCTAACATTATGAGTGACTAAGATTAAATTATTTGCCAAAGCAATAGCAGCAATTTGCAGATCGTTTGAGCCGATCGGAGTTCCCAAACTTGCCAAATCTCTCCTAATCTTGCCATATACTTCCGCACAAGCATCGTCAAACGGCAGAGAAAGGAACTGACTTAAAAAAGATTTTTGTACATTTAAACTCTTTTGGGGGTTATTGCTACCCATCGCTCCGTAAAATAACTCGGCTTTTACCACAGAACAAACCCCTATTTTATCGGCTACCACAGTATTAAAATGAAGGTCTATACTAGGCGATATACCCTTTAAATACATGATACAAACATTAGTATCTAGCAAATAAACCAAAGAGCTATTACTCATCAAAAACCCCCATCATATCGTCATCCATTTCATCAGAAATCCCCCAGCCATCATCATCAAAATCAATATCCGCACAACTCCCAGACAGATTTATCAATCCTGAAGAATGCAGCATATTATTTTGCCTGAAAAATTCCTTCAAGCCTGCCTCGTCGCCAATGTCGAGCATTTCCTTTAACTCATCCAAATCGATTAACCCATCGCGAAAAGCACTTAAGACTAAATCTCTCAGAATTTTTCGTGACAAGTTCCCCCATTTATCCTCGATCTTATCTACTAACGTATCAGGTAAATTAACGGTGATTTGCATATATTAAAAACCTCCTCGCTCTCCATTTCTATTTTAGTTGCTCAAACCACATCTTCCAACATCGCCATAATATCCGACTACAAATATTTAATATCCCGCTCGCTTGGTGCATGGTGTATGGGTGCGTGCATAAGTATTGCCTGCATAAATATTGTTACTCAAACGACTATTGTCTATAATAGACTATATAAGGCATAATTTACTCAAATAACACAGACAAAAACGCGATATCCGATAAATAACCCTCCGGCTTAATCCCTCAAGTCAATTCTTCAATCTAAAATCTAAAATCTAAAATCTAAAATCGAATGACCGCACAAACCCCCGTACAATTCCAAGACAGTTTCGACATCATCGTAGTAGGTGGCGGACACTCCGGTTGCGAAGCCGCCCTCGCCACTTCTCGCCTCGGCTGTCGCACGCTTCTTCTCACCCTCAACCTCGACAAAATTGCGTGGCAACCTTGCAATCCGGCTGTCGGCGGCCCGGCTAAAACCCAACTTACTAACGAAGTTGATGCGTTAGGCGGGGAAATTGGCAAAATGGCCGATCGCACCTACTTACAAAAGCGCGTCCTCAACGCTTCGAGAGGCCCCGCAGTGTGGGCGCTGCGAGCACAAACTGACAAGCGGGAATACGCCGCTGTAATGAATAATATTGTCGAAAATCAAGCGAATTTGACCATCCGCGAAGCGATGGTGACAGACTTAGTTTTGGGCAAAAACGAAGAAGTTATCGGAGTCGAAACATACTTCGGCGTCGCTTTTGAATGCAAAGCAGTAATTCTCACCACAGGCACTTTTTTAGGTGGCACGATTTGGGTGGGCAATAAGTCGATGCCCGCCGGACGTGCGGGAGAATTTGCCGCCGTTGGTTTGACAGAAACTCTCAATCGATTAGGGTTTGAAACTGGCAGATTGAAGACTGGAACTCCGGCAAGAGTTGACAAACGTACTCTCGATTACACCAACCTGGAACCGCAGCCGGGAGATGCAGAGGTTCGCTGGTTTAGTTTCGATCCAGAAGTTTGGATCGAACGGGAACAAATGCCTTGTTATTTGACTCGAACGACGCCCGCTACTCATCAGTTAATTAGAGACAATTTGCACCTTTCTCCAGTCTACGGCGGCTGGGTTGATGCGAAGGGGCCGCGCTATTGTCCGAGTATTGAAGATAAGATTGTGCGGTTTGCAGATAAGGAAAGTCACCAGATTTTTATTGAACCGGAAGGTAGAGATATTCCTGAACTTTATATCCAAGGTTTTTCTACTGGTTTACCGGAAAATTTGCAATTGCAAATGCTGCGGACTCTTCCGGGTTTGGAAAAGTGCGAGATGATGCGCCCTGCTTATGCTGTGGAGTATGATTATTTGCCGGCAACTCAGTGCTTTCCAACGCTGATGACTAAGAAGATCGAAGGGCTGTTTTGCGCGGGTCAGGTGAACGGTACAACTGGATATGAGGAGGCGGCTGCACAGGGGATTGTGGCGGGGATTAATGCGGCTCGGTTTGCGAAAAATCAGGAGATGATTGTGTTTCCTCGCGAGCAAAGTTATATCGGGACTTTGATCGATGATTTGTGTACGAAGGATTTGCGGGAACCTTACCGGATGCTGACTTCGCGATCGGAATATCGGCTATTATTGCGATCGGACAATGCTGACCAACGCTTGACGCCGCTGGGACGGGAAATTGGTTTGATTGACGATCGCCGCTGGGAGTTGTTCGATCGCAAACAAGCTAATATTGTGGCAGAGAAGGAACGCTTGTACTCGACGCGGGTGAAAGAGCACGAGGAGGTAGGCAAGGCAATTTTTGCAGACACTCAACAAGCGATTAAAGGTTCAATTACTCTGGCTGATTTGTTGCGTCGTCCTGGTTTTCATTATGTGGATTTGGAACGCTACAATTTAGGCAATTTTAGTCTGAAGTTGGCTGAGAAAGATGGTGCAGAAATTGACATCAAATATTCCGGCTACCTGCAAAGACAGCAAAATCAAATCGATGACATTGCCAAACACGAACGCCGACAATTGCCTGCGGATTTGGATTACATGGCAATTACAACTCTCTCCAAAGAATCGCGGGAAAAGTTGGCTAAGGTGAAACCGCTGACGATTGGCCAAGCTGCCAGAATTGGTGGCGTAAATCCGGCTGATGTTAATGCTTTGTTGATTTTTCTGGAAGTGCGAAACCGTCAGCAGCCAGCGGGTGTAGGTAAATAACCTAAACTAGAGGTGTCTCAAGGCTGCCTTCAATTTTATGAAATAGCAGTATAAAAAAGTGTGGCTATTGTGGCACCACTATTTTGTTCGGCGGCTTTCCTATTGATGGATATAGATTCTGGGCATTGTTGATTCACCGTATGAATCAACTTTTATCGGAAGTTACAAAACTAACCCGACTTGGCTTATAAAAATTCCGAAATCTGGAATTGACACCTGTATTCAGCAACGCCACAAAAAAGAAAAACTGGCAGAATGTCAACTCTAATTGATGAACTTCTGCCAGTGTATTGTAGATATTTATCACTCCTCCAACTAACTCTGAATTTCGCAAATATTCCGCATAAGAATCAGCGTTCATCGGTGGTTCAAGTCTCCCCAAAATCCCCACCAGTGTTGCCACCCTCAAAGCCTTAGAAGAACAGCGAGATGCCTTGCTATACGCTTATATACGCGCTCACTGGTGGTACTGGGAATACAGAGGAGTTTGGTATTGGGCGAGCATTTCCCAGCCGGCTACATAATCATTCCTCAAAGAAGATAAGGAGAGAGGGAGTGGGAGAGTGGGAGAGTGGGAGAGGGGGAGAATAGGTAAAATCTTCCTGATTCCTGATTCCTGATTCCCTCTCCCTTCTATCCGTTACATCCGTTACATCCGTTACAGAATCCGTTGCCGAACTTCCTTTAATGTGCCCAGAGAATCACACCAGCTTCATAAGGACTGCTGAGATTATCGTGCTTCGGCAAAACCCGCAATGACAAACCTTGCAAACCGCTAGAAGTATAAGTAATGTCAGCCGTATAAAGGCTAGCATTCTGAGAATCTTCTCCCAAATACTCCATCACCACCGGCACGCCACCAATGATATCGCCGTTAGCATCAACCGAGCCTTGATAAAGTTCAACTTGCACGTCTGCAGGCGTCAATCCCATCAGATTAATCCGAGATTTAACAGATATCGACTGATTGACTTTAACTTCTTTATCCTGGGAAATATCAACAGCCTCAATCTTAATATCGTGCCACTTCGCGAGAACGTGCTTCTTCCAGTGAGACAACTCCTTGGCGGGAGCGCAATTATCCGAAGTCATGGTGTGGTAGCGATCGCTCACCGGGAAATAGGCCCGCCGCGCGTAATCCTTCACCATCCGAGCTGTATTGAACAAAGGACAATTCAAGCGAATAGAATCCTTCATTTTCGCCGTCCAACCGCGGGGAATTCCATCATCATCCCGGTTGTAAAATAGGGGTACAACTTCCTTTTCCATCAAGTCGTACAAAGCATTCGCCTCGACCTCATCCTGATACTTAGTATCTTCGTAAAATTCCCCATGTCCGATCGGCCAACCGGTACGAACATAATCAGCCTCATCCCACCATCCGTCAAGAATGCTCAGATTCGGCAAACCATTCATCGAAGCTTTCATCCCGGAAGTACCCGAAGCCTCACGCGGGCGGCGCGGCGTATTCAGCCACACATCGCAGCCAGACACCATCATCCGAGCCACGTTAATGTCGTAGTTCGGTAAAAACACCATCGAGCTCATCGTCTCGTGCTCGCGGATGAAGTGAACGATATCCCGAATCAATTCCTTACCCGGAATATCCATCGGGTGAGCCTTCCCAGCAATCACAAACTGCACCGGGCGATTTTGATCCCGCATGATCCGCATAATTCGATCGACATCGCGCAAAAACAGCGTCGCCCGCTTGTAAGTAGCAAAGCGGCGGGCAAACCCGATCGTCAGCACCTTCGGATTGAGAGCCTCCCGCGCGTGTTCGATTTCCGTTTGGGCCGCACCGCGCTCGCGCAAAGTCTTTTGCAGCCACTCCCGCGCGAACACCACCAACTCCGATCGACAGCGTTCGTGATTGCGCCACAATTCCTCATCAGGAATCGACGAAAGCCTGTCCCAGAGACGATCGTCCTTACCGGTCATTTCCCAGTCCGGGCCAAGGTATCGATCGTACAACTCCTGAGTAGACTTCGCCACACAACTGCGAGCGTGCACCCCGTTGGTAATTGAAGTAATCGGTACTTCTTCCTGCGGCAAACCCGGCCACAAACCCTGAAACATCGGGCGCGACACCACACCGTGCAAAGCCGCCACCCCGTTGACAAAACTCGACATTTTAATTGCCAAAATTGCCATATTCAGAGGTGCGGACAAATCCCCAGTATTCTCCCGGCCCAATCCCAGAAACTCATCTTGCGACAAGCCAAACATCTTGGGATACTGACTCAGATAGTGCATCACCATATCCGGCTCGAACAAGTCAAACCCAGCAGGCACCGGCGTGTGAGTCGTAAACATACTGCTCGAAACCACCACCTGTTCCGCTTCTACAAAACTCAGGTGATATTCCTCCATCAGCATCCGAATGCGTTCCAAAGCCATGAAAGCCGCGTGGCCTTCATTCATGTGATAAGCCGTAACTGTCAGCCCCAATGCCTTGAGCATTTTCACGCCGCCGATGCCCAGCATGATTTCTTGGTGCATCCGCAGAGTTTTATCACCGCCATACAGTTGGTCGGTAATATCTTGGTCGTAGCGGCTGTTAGGTTCAATATTTGTATCCATTAGGTACAAAGGAACCGTTCCCACTTGTACCCGCCAAATCCGGGCATACACCTTGCGGCCGGGATAGTCCACCTCAATCCGCAATTCCGAACCGTCGGGATTGCGTTCTGGGTGCAGCGGCATATTGTAGAAATCGTTGAGCGGATAGCGTTCTTGCTGCCAGCCGTCGGCGTTGAGATACTGCGAAAAATAACCTTCTTGGTAAAGCAGGCCGACACCGACTAAGGGCAAGCCCAAATCGCTAGCTGATTTGAGGTGGTCGCCTGCGAGCACGCCCAAACCGCCCGAATAGATCGGTAGGGCTTTAACTAAGCCGAATTCCATCGAAAAGTAAGCGTAGCATTCTTGCTGCTCGGTGCCGCGCTGTTTGCGGTACCAGGCGCGATTTTTGAGATAATCGTCTAACTGCTGGGCTGCTCGGTTCATTTGGGCAATGAAGCCTTCGTCTTCTGCCATTTCTTGCAGTCGCTCTTGAGATATGGTTCCGAGCATCAGCACGGGGTTTTGGTTACTGGAGTCCCACAGGTCTCGATCGAGGCGGCGGAAGAGGTCTTTGGTATCGACGTTCCAGTCCCAGTGCAAGTTGTAGGCAAGCTTGCGTAGAGGTTCGAGAATTGTCGGTAGCGACGGGGAAACGTTAAATGTGCGAATTGGCTGCATAGACAAAGCCTTTATGTTGGGGTAGCGATATTTTCCTCTGTCTTTAGGTACAAGTCCGTTATTCTGCACACTATTTTAAGTTTTAACAAGGGCGGGCGATCGGCTGTTACCTTAACTGCGGTGGGCCGAGCAAATGCCGATCGCCCGCAAAACAGCTTTTCGCACTTCTGGATGAGATTTCTCAATACCGTTAGACCGAAAAATCCAGTGTCCGCCGCCCGCGTGTTCCAGCAAAATTCTCTTTCCATCGGGCAAAACTATTTGCCACAAGTTTAAAACGGAGGTTTTAACTAGCTTGCACTGAATTTCGTGCAAGTTGGTTTCCATGAGCTTGAGTTGATGCAGTACCTGATTTTGTGCCGCTGATTTCATTGGATTTTCACTCCTGATTTAACGCTTGTGAGAGAAAGGGGCTTGGTTCTGCAAGTCCAAACCCCAGCAGGTTAAGGGGTGTGCAGGTGTTTGCGAAAACACTTGCACTAATGGGAGACACTATTGTTAAGGCGGTTTGAGCAAGCTAAACACCCTATGTCAGGCCCGCCCGACCGCCTTTTGTCGTGTCTATAAAAGCAAGCATACTTGCGTAAATCCTGTTTGTCAGGTGTGCTTGCTTTGTTTTGCTGATATATGTCCAGAAAGAAGCCCAATCAAGATCCAAATACCAAGCCAGCCTTGCAAGTATTGAGAGAGGCTGTCGGTTTAACTCAATCTCAACTCGCAAGCCAAATCCCCGATAAAACAGGAGCAAAAACTTTAACTCGACAGGCGATTAGCAATTGGGAGCGAGGACTTGATGCCCCGGAGCTGACAATTCCTCAAGTTAAAGCGCTGTGTCACGCTTTGGGCAAGAATCTTAACGAATTGCCCGACAACTTAGGCCCGCCGAAGCGCTCTAGCAGTGATGATGTTGGGGATGCACCGCAGGAAAATAAGTCGGGAGACTAAGATTCACAGTCAAGAACTATAACTTTCGGGGGCGCACGAAGCACCTGATCCCTATTGGTGGGTGAGGCGCGCCGATTAACTATTGTCAGCAATAGATAAATCTTGAACCGCGCCTCACCCACCCTACAATTGACTGATGACTGATGAGGAATGACTAATGACCGATCGCTAATGACTAATGACTAATTAAGCAATTTTCACTTGTTGCAACTGAGAATTTAGCAATAGCTTCCTAGCATCATTGGCTGATAGTGCAGGGCTGAAATAATGACCCTGAATTTCTTGACAGTGGAGTTCGCGCAAACACTCCAACTGCTCTTTAGTTTCTACTCCTTCGGCTACCACGCTCAAGTTCAAATCTCGTCCCAGCGTCGCTACAGCCTTGGCGATCGCCCGTTCGCAGGGATCAGTCGTCAGTCCGCTGACAAAAGACCTGTCTATTTTTAAGATATTCAAGGGAAACTTTTTGAGATAATTTAGAGAACAATAACCCGTGCCGAAATCGTCCAGCGCAATTTGCACTCCCATATTCTGCAACTCCCTGAGAACTTTTGTGGTATAATCCACATCTTGCATGGCTGTAGTTTCGGTAATTTCTAACTCTAAATACTTGGGTGCTAAACCGCTTTTTTCCAAGCATTTCGCTACCATTTCTAATAAATTAAATTGCTGGAACTGCCGAGCCGAAACGTTGACTGCTACCCGCAAATCTGGCTGCAAAGCATCCTGCCAAGCTTTATTTTGAGTGCAGGCTGTTTGCAGCACCCATTCCCCAATAGGTACAATGAGTCCGTTCTCTTCGGCCATCGGAATAAATGTAGCGGGAGTAACTAAACCTAATTGTGGATGTTGCCAGCGCAGCAGGGCTTCCATACCCTGAATTTTCCAAGTAGTGATGTTGACTTTTGGCTGGTAGAAAAGCTCAAATTCTCCCTGTTCTAAAGCCTCGTGCAGTCTGTGTTCTATAGTTAGTAAATGGCTGCCGTGGGGATTAAGGGTTGAAGTATATAACTGATAGTTATTTCTTCCCATTTCTTTAGCGTAGTACAAGGCAGCATCGGCATTTTTGACTAAAGTTTCGGCATCTTCACCATCATCGGGATAAAGGGCAATGCCGATACTGCTGCTAACATGAAACGGTTGTCCTTCTAGTTTAAATGGTGGCTTTAAATTGTTGAGTATTCTTTGAGCTGTTTTAACGGCATCTTCTAAGCAATTAATATCGGGAAGCAGTATGGTAAATTCGTCGCCTCCCCAGCGGGCAACCGTGTCAGTTGATCGCAAAGTGTCGCTGATGCGTCCGGCAAAACCTTCTAACAGGCGATCGCCCGCCGCGTGACCTAGTGTATCATTAATCTTTTTGAACCTGTCCAAGTCTAAAAACATCACAGCAAGCATTTTTTTTGTTTGTTTAGCTTGTTTTAAGGACGCCAGCAGCCGCTCGTTAAAAAGTATCCGGTTCGGTAAACCAGTGAGTTGGTCATAAACAGCTTGATAGCGAATAATTTCTTCAGCTTGCTTGCGCTGAGTGATATCCATCATCGTGCCGATCGCCCTTACTGCTTGGCCACTTTCATTGCGGATGATGTAGCCGCGATCGAGCACAAAAACATATCCCCCGTCTGCACGGTGAAAGCTGTATTCTTCCGACCAACATTGAGCGTCTGAGTTCATGGTTTGGTTGAAGCTTAACATCACTCTTTCCCGTTCTTCGGGATGAATATTTAGCCACCAAGATTCTAATTCTATCGTCTGAGTTTCGTTGAGTTTGTATCCAAAAACTTTTTCAAACTCTGCGCTCAACCAATACTCATTTTTTAACAAATCAAAATCCCATACGGCATCATTTGTCGCCCGCGTCAGCAGGTGAAAGCGTTCTTCGCTTTTGCGTAGTTTTTCTTCGGATTGCACCCGTTCCGTTACATCCCGAAAGCTGAATACTCGACCAGTAATTTTGCCTCCAGTGCGCTGGGGCAACGAGTAGCGCTCGAAGATTCTGCCATCTGTCAACTCGATGAGATCGTAACTTTCTGCTGCGGGGCGATCGGACAATTCTTTAGCACGGTTGAGAAATATTTCCGGGTATTTTAACTGGTTGATTCCAAACCCCAAAATTTGATTGTTATCTCTCGGATCAACCAGCAAATCCGGCAACTGCCACATTTCGGCAAATTTGCGGTTAAAGCTGACAACTTTTCCTTCACTGTCAACCGCCACAATACCGTCAGCCGTAGATTCAATGGTTGCTTGAAGCAACGAAAGAGATGTTTCTAGTTCTAACTCTGCTAATTTGCGATCGCTGATGTCAAATGCTGTGATTAATATTGAGGCTTTTTTTTCAAATTTTATAATATCTACAGTTGCTTCAATCCAGCGCATTTCTCCTGTTTTCGTGACTATTACTAATTCATATTTAGAGCCTGCTGTTGAGCGCGCATTACTGGATTTACCCCATTTTTTAACTATTTCTATAAAATCTCGATGAATTAAGTCGTATAAATCCAATGCTAGTAATTCTTCGCGAGTATATCCTGTCAGATCTTCTGTCTGAGCATTGACATAGCGGAACTGTCTGCGGTGATAGATAAATGCCACAGCATTCACAGTTTCTATCAGTTGGCGAAACTTTTTTTCACTGCGCCGCAAATTTCTTTCAACCCGCTTGCTATCGGTAATATCTTGTGCTATATATAACTTGCCGCTGACCTTGCCTTGACCGTCGCGAATAATTGAAATAGAAAGCTGTACAATTATTTTTTTTCGGTGTTTAGAAAGGTAGACTTTTTCGACGTTGCGGACAGAACCTTCGGCGGTTAAACTTGCTAACTCTAACTCCTGTGCCGGTGATTCACTTTTCTTAAAAATTCCGGCTATTGGTTTGCCTAACAACTCTTTTTTAGAGTATCCCAAAAGTTGAC
This sequence comes from Microcoleus sp. K1-B1, assembly GCF_036704705.1. NCBI lineage: Bacteria > Bacillati > Cyanobacteriota > Cyanophyceae > Oscillatoriales > Microcoleaceae > Microcoleus > Microcoleus sp. K1-B1. The sequence goes on from NZ_JAUBSH010000058.1 coordinate 15,759, forward strand.
AGGTAGCTTGGTTTAACGACAGGATATGATCGCCGGGGGTCGTCGCAATTATGGAGACGTTCATTTCCTCACAAATATTCAGGGCATATTCGGCAGTTTGCTGCAAATCTTGGGTCATTTGAGCAATAGTATGCAAGATATCATGTTCTTTTTTTTGATACAACACTTTTTATCCTTTTGGTAGGTTGTCATTCTCTGTTTCAGACTTCCGCTTGATTAACATCATCGTCTTGGATAAGCTATTTACTGTCTTCCCCCGATCGATAATGAGATTAATAAAGAAATAACAACCAGAGGATAACCGATTATTGTTAACCTAATAGTAGGTTCTTTTCTAGGAGTTTCCTGAGATTGTATATAATTGTAAGTATGTAATTTTACGGACTCAATTTGGGATAATTTATCCAACAATAATGCGGCGCTTGCAGAAGTAAGGGGGCGAGATGCCGATCGCAAATAGCTATGTTTCTGAGAGCCAACCAAAATTCCTTGTACAGCGCGAGTGCCAAGTCCATCTCCTAGACTTGTCGGTAATATTTTTGGATTAATGCAACATTCCGCACCAAAAATATAAATTGCGAAATATCCCAACATTAATTGAAAAATTATTTTCATATTATCCAGTTTCTAATAATTTTAAATAAATCCTTTTCCCGCCATCCTAAATGTTAAAAACTTTAGCACAACTGGCTCTGCCATAGGAAAACCCAGCCAACCTTAATTTATGTGGACTTGTAAATTAAATTTTACCAAGCTAATAACTTAGCTTTATAACTAATTATAATTTTAATCTTAATTTAAAAGGTGTCATCAGCCATTGTGCCACAAATTATCCGCCATTCTGCCTAGACACCGGGTGGGAGCGCGCTAAAATTAGATAATTCCCGCAAGGAGGCGACCGGGATTTGTTAGAAAAATAAACAATTAGCTTAAAATCGATGCAGAGGTCCACTAATTGAACCCATGAGTCAGACCATCCCAGAACTCCAAAAAGAAGTCCGCGCGCTGCAAGCAGAAGTTGCCGCCCTGCAAGAGTCGCGGGAAAAACTTGGCGTACAGCGCTCTGAGTGCCGAGTGGCAGTCAGTTTTCCCAAAAATAATACTCCTGAAGCCATTGCCGAGTTCCACCAGCAAACTGCTGCTTTTGGGGAGCAGTGGTTGCAGCAAATCCAGGAAATTGACCGAGAGACTAAAAATATTGAAAAGCAACTGCAGCCAAAACAGGCTTTACTCAGTTACAAACAAGGTGAACTAGACAAATTGCTGGCCGGACAGCACTGGCAAGAAGTAGAAAACCACGTTCAAACTGGGGAAAAACGCTTGCAAGCACAAGCTCGCAGAATCAATCAAGCAGCAGCGCAGCTAGAGGCAGAGATTCAAGCTTTAAAAGCACTGTACGATCAACTCAATCCGAGTTATTCCGAGTGGTTTCAACAACCAACTCAAATAGTGGAATTTTCGGCAAAAACTATTCCTTATGCTTTTCCCAGCAGCAGCGGGTTGATCTTGGACAATAAGGAGATTGAGTGGGAAAAAAAGTAGTTTTGGCTTGTTAATTTTCAAGGTAAATTAGTGATTTGAATGTCGCCGTCGAACGCTCCAATAAGCAAGACTGTTTCGACGGCAACATCCCAAGGCTTTTAGCTGCTTTTTTAGATAATAAAATACAAAACTGCCTCTGGTGCAGTTAATTTTAAGATTTTGGAGTTTCATTTTTTGAAACAGGTTTATTTTTAACTCTGGTGTCAATCTAAAATCTAAAATATAAAAGTTCTGGACGCATCAACCGGGTTTTACGAAAAGACTTTGTTGCAGCCCTCGCTTCCGCTAAAAAACCCGGTTGATGAGAGCGAGGAGTGCGTAAGCCCTGTCTAAAATCTCAAATAGACTTACTGATGAAACAATTGATTTGGATAGCGCTATTTATTGTGGTTGCGGTGACGGCTGCAGGTTGGGGTTCTCACTCGTGGCAGCGGTTGTCGGCTGTACCCGAAGTTGGGATCGATCGCAATATCCACACTTCCCAAAACCCGTCTCCCTTACCGCTTCCTGCTGAAAAAAATGCTTTTTCTCTGCACCAAATTGACCAGTCCCGGTTGTGGAAACACGTCGATAGTTTAGCAGGAGAACGGGATGGAGAACGAGCTCGCTCTTTTACTAGAGACTACATTTCAAAACAACTGCAAACATTAGGATTTTCCCCCGAGTTGCAGCCGTTCGATCGAGGAGTCAACGTCTTCGCTGAGAGAAAAGGTACTGACTCGAACGCCGGTGCAATTTTAGTGGCAGCACACTATGATACCGTCCCAAACTCACCTGGAGCTGATGACAATGCGACGGGAGTTGCTGTAGTTTTAGAACTAGCAAGATTGCTGGGTTCTCGTGCCACACCTCGGACGCTGCAAGTAGCATTTTTCGACCGGGAAGAACTCGGACTTTTAGGCAGTTTAGCATTCACAGGTAGCGACGCGCGGTTAAAAAATTTGCAGGGTGCGATCGTCCTAGATATGGTAGGTTATGCCTGCCGCACGCCCGGATGCCAGCAATATCCCGAAGGATTGACAGCGCAACCTTTTCTAGAAGCATCGGGGGTAAAATCTCCTGACAAAGGCGAGTTTATCGCTGTGATTGGGGATGCGGAACATCCGCTGCTATTGAAAAGTTTTGCGGAGTCTGGAACAGCCGATTTGCCGCCTGTGGTGGCGCTGCCGGTTCCCCTGAAAGGGTTGCTGACTCCCGATGTTTTGCGGAGCGACCACGCGCCTTTCTGGTATAAAGGAATTGGTGCTGTGTTGGTGACGGATACTGCAAATTTGCGATCGCCCCACTATCACCAATCTAGCGATACATTAGCAACTATCGATCGACCTTTTTTCGCCGGTTCTGCTCAAATTGTTGTTAATGCCGTGGCTAAATTATTGGAATTAGGTAATTAGTAATTGGGAATTGAGCATGGGGAATTGGGAATTGGGGATGGGGCATCGGGCATTGGGCATTGGGCATGATGACTGTTATTGATACTGCCAACTGCCAACTGCCAACCATTACTCACAAGTTAAGCTAAAAGCACTATTGTCAATGAGTAATTTTACTCATTTTTTACCTGTTGATCCAATTAAAATATGACTCCATTTGTTCCTTTATTATTAAAAAAAAATTGTTCGGGACTTCTTTGAGTTCCAGGGAAAGGAGAAATAATTAGCCTGACATGAGGTTTTCGTCGTCGCTTAACAATCCCTAAATCTTGATTTTTATCGGAGGCAAAATACTTAACTAGGTCAGAAGCTATTCCTTTTTGATAGGCCACCGAAAAATGATACATCCCCCGATAAATCATTTCTAATGAAACACGTTCAATTGGCACTCCTAATTCATCTGCAACCGCATCTCCTAAATCTACTAAAATCGCATAAAATAGCCAAGTACCCCAGATTTGTAGCTTGATTCCGTTTAACGAACCTGTCCATAAATAGCTGAGATTTAGTAATCTTTTTACTAGGCAAAATGCCTCTTCAATTCGCCAGCGTCTTTGATATAAATCTGCTACTACATAGGGGGGTAATATTTCGGGTTCTTGGACACTTGTTAAATAAGAACGCCAGGAATTTTTCGAGCGAATTTGTACTAATCTTATAGTCAAAGCTGGTGTTTTTTTTGTCCCTGCACCTATCCTAATTATCTGGTCTTTGACATCATAAGTATTGGTGAATACCCGCTCGACTTGATAAGATGCACCTTTTTTAATCCGAGTAATAAATCCAATTTCTTGCTCGATTAATTTTGACCAAAAAGCGAAGTGATAGAAGCCTCTATCTAATAACAGCAAGGTTTTTGGCTTAACTGTTTTTAGTAAGTCTTCCTCCCAATTAGTATCTGCTTGTTTCGGGTTTGTCCAAAACCAAATTTCTTCGGGAAGATGAGTTACTAGGTCTATTATTACTCCCATTTTCCCGGATAATTGACCAATAGGAACATCTGATAAACTTTCTAGTTTACGAAATAATGCTTCTAATGTTGAGCCGTCAGCTATCCAGATATTTTCAAAGTTTTTTAAGGCAAATTGTACACTATCTGGTAATGGTCTCGATTTTCTCATCAACCATTCCCGACGAAAATGAGGCAGTAATTCTTTAAATACTTTTTTAAATAAAACTGCGGGAAAAGTTAAAAATCTTTGTGATAATGCTTGTTGACTAATTTCAGACGGCTCACACCATAAAAATCCTTCTCTATTTAATAATCTAGTTAATTCTGTTACTCCTGCTACATTTCGCCATAAGAGACTTAATATTGCTGCCATCATTAATGGTAGTGTCAGAATCCTATCTCTTAAATTTAGTTGGCGATAAAAAGTTTTTTGAGCAGCCATTGCTGGAATTAATAAATCTTCCAGGTGATTCGCAATCGCTTCATTTTCTATTTGGGGACTATTTTTTTTCTTTGCATGATCTCGGTTAATTCTTTTTTTGCGAATCATAACTGGTTCCACTATGGCTCAACTGCTCGCCCCGTAAAGGTTTCATCCTATTTTACCTTTTTTGGTCTACCCCCTTGACAATTTGCACTTTTTCTTAACTTGTCACAAATGACTGCCAACTAATAACTAATAACTAATGACTAACAAAGAAAGCCTGCAACGGCATTTACTGCAACTAGACAATCGAGGCTACAAAGCCTACAAAGACATTCAAGGTAACTACGACTTTTCTGAATTCACATTAATTATTGATTACGTGCAGGGAGATCCGTTTGCTTCTCCCAGTAAATTTAGAGTTATAGTTCCGCCAAACATTGCTCAAATTCCTGGCGAATTTTTCAATTCTCGCAGTCGAGAAATAGCCTTGCGAGATTATCTAACTCGCCAGTTTGACAAAGCAGCACACAGCATCAGCAGCAAACGCGGTACTGGGAAAAGCGGTATGATTGCAGGGACTGGCTTCGGACAAGAAGTTTTAGAGCGAACTTCAGCATTTATCATTTCCTCAAATACATCCGATATCGAAGATTTAGGAGGAGTTGAACTGCGATTTGCCGTCGGACTTCCAGCGGGCGGACGCAGTATCTTAGGGCGACAAGCTGCTGAAATGCTGTGCGAAGATATTCCGCAAATTGTCAGCAATTCTCTGAAGTATGCTAACTTAAATTCTGCTGAATGTCGCCGTCACGTTGAAACTGTAGAAGATGCTGACTGGCTGCGGCAGCAGTTAGCTGAAAACGGATTAGTTGCGTTTGTGGCTGAAGGTTCTATTTTGCCCCGCCGCACGGGTGTTGACGATCGCCCTTTGTTAAATAATGCTGTGGCTTTTCAGACGCCACCGTCGTTAAAAGTTGAGTTTAATTGTCCGAATCGCGGTTTGATTTCCGGTATGGGTATCCCGGCTGGTATTACTTTGATTGTTGGCGGCGGCTATCACGGCAAATCAACTTTACTCAGGGCGATCCAGTTGGGAGTTTACAACCGAATTCCGGGAGATGGTCGGGAATTTGTGGTGGCTAATCCTGCGGCGGTTAAAATTAGAGCGGAAGATGGCAGAAGTGTGGCGGGAGTTGATATTTCGCCTTTTATTAACCACTTGCCGCAAGGTAGAGATACTGCACAATTTTATACGGAAAATGCGAGCGGTAGCACGTCGCAAGCTGCTAATATTATTGAGGCTTTGGAAGTGGGGAGAATGCCTTTTTTATTGGTGGATGAGGATACGGCGGCGACGAATTTTATGATTCGCGATCGCCGAATGCAGGAACTGATCGCTAAGGATAAGGAACCGATTACGCCGTTTATTGATAAAGTTAAACAATTGTATGCAGATTGCGGCGTATCTACTATTTTAGTCATGGGTGGAAGCGGGGATTATTTTGATGTAGCAGGTACGGTGATTGCACTGGATAATTTTCAAGCATATAATGTGACGGAAAAAGCTAAAAAGATTGCTAAAACTTACTCGATTAGCCGTGCTGCTGAAGGGGGAGAAACTTTTGGTGAGATTACTCAAAGAGTGCCGATTCCTGCTAGTTTAGATCCGAGTCGGGGACGGCGAGATGTGCGGGTGAAGGTGCGGGATGTTGATGAATTGGCTTTCGGAACTGAGGAGATTGATTTGGGTGCTGTTGAGCAAATTGTGGACAGCGGACAGTTAAGGGCGATCGCTGCGGCAATGGTTTATGCTAAGCAGCAATACATGGACGGAAAACGCACTTTGTCGGAAATCATAGATTTGGTGATGGCGGATATTGAGGCGCAGGGGATGGATATTTTATCGCCTTTTCCTGAAGGGGATTTTGCCATGTTTCGACGGTTTGAATTGGCGGCGGCAATTAATCGGCTTCGCAGTTTGTCGGTTGTTGCCAAATAGACTTGCTTAATATAAGTGTATTGTTGTCCTACTTTTGATATGCTGGCGAAAGTGAGTGCAAAAACCGCGATTGAAGTATGACAGGCAATATAGGACAACTGACTGCTTTAAGCGATCGACCTTATATAGTATTAAGCAATCAAGGGCAGGTTTTACAGTTAGAGTTAAAACAGCAGCAGCACGTATTGGGGCGCGATCGCACTCGTGCTGATTTAGTCATTCCCGATGCTTGGCGCGCAGTTTCCGGCGTTCACGCTGTTTTGCGACAAATTGGGGATAATTACTGGATTTACGACGGTGACGGCCAGCGGCCGAGCACTAATGGCTTATTTGTCGATCGCACTCGCATCACTCCCAATGACGGTTATTGTCTGAAAAACGGCACTGAAATTAAAATCGGTCTCGATCCTCAAAATCAAGTTTTGCTGAGTTATTTTAATCCGCTGGCGAATCAGGTTGCTGTCGCTAGCAAGCAGTCAATTCTTCTTAAGAATCGGTCGGTTTTGTTGGGCCGCGATCCAAACGCTTCGCTGCAATTAGATGCGCCTCTTGTTTCTAGACGCCACGCCACAATCGACCAAGACAGTCGCGGTAATTATATTTTGCGAGACCACAGCGTTAACGGCGTTTTTGTTAACGGTCAGCGAGTGACAAATTCTGTACAGTTGTCCGAGGGAGATGCAATTCGGATCGGCCCGTTTACTCTAACTTACCGCAGCGGTGAGTTGCAGATGCAAGACTCGGGCCATCAAATTCGTTTGGATGCTGACAGTCTGGTGATTCCGAAGCGTTTGGATAACATCACTTTGGCGATCGAACCGGGGCAGTTTGTGGCTTTAGTCGGCGGTAGCGGCGCTGGCAAATCTACTTTAATGCGGACGCTTTTAGGCATCGAAAAAACTACTAACGGCGCTGTGTTTCTCAACGGTGACAACCTGCGCCAAAACTTCAATATTTACCGCAATCAAATCGGTTACGTGCCTCAAGATGATATTGTACACGCAGATTTGACAGTAGAAGAAGTCTTGAGTTATGCAGCTAAATTGCGCTTACCTCCCGATACAGATGTCAAGCAGGTAGTCGCCAAAACTTTAGAAGATATTGAAATGACTCACCGTCGCAAGGCTTTGGTAAAACAGCTTAGCGGCGGACAGCGAAAGCGAGTCAGCATCGGAGTTGAACTGTTAGCAGACCCGAAACTTTTCTTTTTAGACGAACCGACTTCAGGACTCGATCCGGGTTTGGATAAGAAGATGATGCAACTGCTGCGAAAGTTGGCAAATCAAGGCCGGACGGTGATTCTGGTGACTCACGCGACGGCAAATATCACGATGTGCGATCGTATTGTGTTTATGGGTCGCGGCGGACGCCTTTGTTACTTCGGTCCGCCTAGGGAAGCGCTCGATTTTTTTGATGTCAAAACTGGCGATTTTGCAGACATTTACAACGAATTAGAAACAGGAGAAACCAACGTTCAAAGCTGGGCAGAAAAGTTTAATAAATCTCCCTACTATCAGCGCTATATTGTCAACCACTTCAGCACAGGCAATGCTAATGCAAAAACGCCTTCAGCACCTTCTGTGCCAAAATCTCAATCTTTTGGGAAACAACTCGTTTTGCTTGCCCAGCGCTATTTTCAGCTTATTTCTCGCGACTTAGTTAACTTGAGTTTAGCTCTTTTAACGGCTCCGATCGGCATTAGTTTACTGCGGCTAGCCGTCAGAGATAAAGACCCATTAATTGGCGCACCCGAGGCAACTTTAGCACCTTTAGCGCTGAGAGTTTTATTTGTATTTACCTGCGCGGCGATTTGGGTAGGACTGGCAACTTCTCTGCAAGAAATTGTCAAAGAATCTGCTATTTATCTGCGCGAACGTTTGGTCAATTTAGGATTGTTTGCTTATTTAGGTTCAAAAATTTTTATACTTTCTGGTTTGGCAGTATTGCAAACACTGTTAATGGTAGGAGTTATTCTGATTGCTTTTAAATCCCCCGAACCGAGTTTTATTTCTTGGGCGATGGGGGCAAGTATTACCACATTCCTAACTTTGATGAGCTGCATAAGTCTCGGATTAGTCGTTTCCGCGATTGTTAAAAATAGCTCTCAAGCTAATAGCGCTTTGCCTCTATTATTGCTGCCTCAGATTATTTTTTCGGGAGTTTTGTTTAAGATGGAAGGTGCGGCAAGCAAGTTTTCTTGGCTGATGTTAAGCCGCTGGTCTGTGGGTGCTTACGGCTCTTTAGTTAATGTGAATGGGATGGTTCCCGCGCCTACTATATTACCGGACGGGAGTACGCTTCCTCAGCCATTTGAGCCTACTCCTGTTTACGATCCAACCTGGGAGAATTTGGGTTTAAACTGGGGTATTTTGTGCGTGCATATTTTCGTTTATTTGATGTTGACTATGTGGTTGCAGAAGCGGAAGGATATTTTATAATTAAAATTACGCCTTTTTCACTCACAGTTCATTATCAAATCAGATCATAGGAGAGATAAATGTTAGTTAAAACCAAGGCAGTAGTAGAAATTGCTGCATCGCCTGAAGTAGTCTTTGATTTTGTTACGTCCCTGTCAAATCTGCCCAAAGTCTTTCGCGGATATGGCCCAATTCCAGCAATTATTAAAGCTGAGATGGCAGATGGTGGAGAGATGCGTGAAGGCGGCGTGCGGCGGATAGAAAATTCCGACACTTCGGTGATTGATGAAGAAATCATTACTTTCAAAAAGCCAGAAAGACAAACCTACCGACTGGTTAGAGGGTTTAAGTTTCCGATTTCTCTACTCATTGAGTCTGGTGGCGGAGATTGGAATTTCACTGCTACAGCAAAGGGATCTCGGATTGATTGGGAGTTTTATTTTATGCTGACTTCTCCGGTATTCTATCCGGTTGGGTTGTTGCTAGTTCAGGTTTTTATGCAAAAAGCTATGCAGCAGTGTTTAGATAATATTCAAGAATATTTGGCTAACCCAAGCGAATAGATTGTATGAATTATTGGCTAATGAAGTCGGAACCCGATGTTTATAGTATTGCGGACTTGAAGCACGATCGCACTTCGATTTGGGATGGCGTTCGCAACTATCAAGCGCGCAATTTTATGCGAGAAATGAGTCGGGGAGACTTAGTATTTTTTTACCATTCTAATACTAAATTTCCGGGAATTGTCGGGTTAGTGCGCGTCGTGGAAACAGGGATTGCTGATCCGAGTCAGTTCGATATGAATAGCGAATATTATGATGCTAAATCACAGTTAGATGCTCCTCGCTGGCAAACTGTGAAAGTGGAGTTTGTTGAGAAATTTGCTAAGTTAATATCTTTGGATGAACTGAAACAAAAGTTTAGCGCTGATGAGATTTTGCTGGTGAGGAAAGGCAATCGGTTATCGGTGATGCCGGTATCTGATGTTGCTGCTGAGAAGATTTTGAAGATGAAGTAGGAGAAAAGAGGAAAATAGATCCGGATTTCGATCCGTATAGTGAGAATAGAAGATTTAAACTGATTATATTATTTGGAGTTTTCGATGATTAGCGATCGCCTGTCCCACCTGCAATCTGAAGTGAAAGGTTATTACGATCAACTCGCTGGCCAGGAAACAGCGAAACGGTTGGCTGAAGACGCGCAAAAGGTACGGCTTCAGCAGGGAATTGATAAACTGAAAAAAGAACTCGGTAGCGTTGAACGAGACTATTGGGAGCGCTGGCGGGCGGAAATTGCCGGATTGACGATTCCCGAAGCGGATGCGGAAATAGTTGCGAGTCAATTGGTGGGGGAAGTGGAGTTTCTGGAGATTGAACCTGCGGTTCAGAGTAATGCCGAATTGATGAAGGTGTTACAGGAAATCAAAGCGGAATTGAGTAAGCCGGGAATTCCGGCGGCGGGAAAACTCAAAGCAGCGATTCCGTTGTTGCCGGGATTAATTTCCTATGAGATGGAGTTGGATACGGAAGGATTGTTGCGGCGGGTATTTCCCACGTTTTGTAACTTTGCAGACAAACTAAAAAAGTAACGCCCCTCCCAAAGAACCCGAACTTGGGGGGGAAACCGCAAAGGCTTTGGCTATTTGCAGGGGCGATGGGGTTATTGACTCTCGGTAGTGGCGGTATAGGTTTGCATTTTCTACAACCTCAGTTATCACCTCTATGTCTCCTACAACAGTGCGACCAAAAAACCAAAACTGTAACCGTTCTGTTAGCGGAGTTTGATGGGGTGGATGCGAAAAATTATCGCGTCACAGAAAGGATTTTACAGAAGTTGCAGGATGCAACTAAAAATTACCCAACCGTGAAAATTCTGCCCCTCAAACAAGCGATTAGTCAGCAGGAAGGTAAAGATAAAGCGCGGGAATTGGGCAAGAATAAAAATGCGGATATTGTGATTTGGGGTTGGTATGGCAAGACGCAGCAGAAAGCAGCAGTCAGCGTGAATTTTGAGATGCTTTCAGCAGCAAAGGATTATATCGATGTAGGTAAGCAAGTGCAGGGAGAAATTCGCACAATGGCGGTGGCTGCGCTAGAAACTTTTGAGATACAAGTCAATTTAGCGGAGGAACTGAAATATTTAACGTTGGTGACATTGGGGGTGTCTGCTTATGCAGCGGATGATTGGGATAATGCTATTAAGCAACTAACGGCAGCACTTTCAGAGGCTAAACCAAATAAAGCTGCACTTGACCCAGCCACTATCTATTTCTATCGCGGCAATGCTTACGACAATAAAGGGGAATACGATCGCGCCATTGCCGATTTCAATCAAGCCCTTCTACTCAATCCTAAATCTGCAGAATTCTTCAACAATCGCGGCAATGCTTACGACAATAAAGGGGAATACGATCGCGCCATTACCGATTTCAATCAAGCCCTTCTACTCAATCCTAAATACGCAGCAGCCTTCAACAATCGCGGCATTGCTTACAACAATAAAAAGGAATACGAGCGCGCCATTGCCGATTACAATCAAGCCCTTCTACTCAATCCTAAATACGCAGGAGCCTTCAACAATCGCGGCATTGCTTACAACGATAAAAAGGAATACGACCGCGCCATTGCCGATTTCAATCAAGCCCTTCTACTCAATCCTAAATCCGCATTAGCCTTCAACAATCGCGGCAATGCTTACAACGATAAAAAGGAATACGATCGCGCCATTGCCAATTTCAATCAAGCCCTTCTACTCAATCCTAAATCCGCAGGAGCCTTCAACAATCGCGGCAATAGTTACTACGATAAAAAGGAATACGATCGCGCCATTGCCGATTACAATCAAGCCCTTCTACTCAATCCTAAATCCGCAGAAGCCTTCTATAATCGCGGCAATAGTTACAACGATAAAAAGGAATACGATCGCGCCATTGCCGATTACAATCAAGCCCTTCTACTCAATCCTAAATCCGCAGAAGTCTTCAACCATCGCGGCCTTGCTTACAACTATAAAAAGGAATACGATCGCGCCATTGCCGATTACAATCAAGCCCTTCTACTCAATCCTAAATCCGCATTAGCCTTCAACAATCGCGGCCTTGCTTACAACGATAAAAAGGAATACGATCGCGCCATTGCCGATTACAATCAAGCCCTTCTACTCAATCCTAAATCCGCATTAGCCTTC
>NZ_JAUBSH010000058.1:27814-42116 GCF_036704705.1 Microcoleus sp. K1-B1
AACAATCGCGGCGCTACTTACTACGATAAAAAGGAATACGAGCGCGCCATTGCCGATTACAATCAAGCCCTTCTACTCAATCCTAAATACGCAGACGCCTTCTATAATCGCGGCAATGCTTACAACGATAAAAAGGAATACGAGCGCGCCATTGCCGATTTCACTCAAGCCCTTCTACTCAATCCTAAAGATGCAGAATCCTTCTACACTCGCGGCATTGCTTACGACAAGAAAGGGGAATACGAGCGCGCCATTGCCGATTTCACTCAAGCCCTTCTACTCAATCCTAAAGATGCAGAATCCTTCTATTATCGCGGCATTGCTTACGGAGATAAAGGGGAATACGATCGCGCCATTGCCGATTACAATCAAGCCCTTCTACTCAATCCTAAATATGCAGAAGCCTTCAACAATCGCGGCACTGTTTACGACAATAAAAAGGAATACGCTCGCGCCATTGAAAATTACAATCAAGCCCTTCTACTCAATCCTAAATATGCAGAAGCCTTCTACAATCGCGGCAATGCTTACAACAATAAAAAGGAATACGATCGCGCCATTGCCGATTTCACTCAAGCCCTTCTACTCAATCCTAAATTAGCAGAAGCCTTCTACAATCGCGGTATTGCTTATGAACTCAAAGGCGACAAAGTAAAAGCAATTGAAAGCTATCGCCAAGCTTTAGCCGTCGCTCAAGATCCGCAGGTGAAGGAGTTAGCCCAGCGGACGCTCAAAGAACTGGAAGGGAAGTAATTTTAAATTTTAGATGAGAACTAGAAAGGATATTCTATTTTACTTAGTCTACTTAATCCCAGCTATGATATAATTAGTCATCCGATTTTGTATATGAGTCAGAGGATGAGACGTTAATTTTAGAATCGGTTGAGTTTCAGATTAGTTTAAGGGATATTTACGATCGCATAAAATTTGAGATTATTGAATGAGGATAATCTAAGAAATCAGGACACGGCTATGCGGTTTCCCTACAATGAATCGGGGTAGGGACACGGCATTGCCGTGTCCTCTATCATTCCGGTGTCTTAGCTAAAGACTGGCCGCACAAACTGCGGCTCCAATTAACCCTACATTGTCATTCAAAACCAATCGAACTGGCATCATTTCTAACAGCGAATCCATCCGGCCTTTGTGGGTAAAAGCTCGCATAAAACCCCCTTCTTGAATCAGTGGCAAAATTTTAGGAGCGATGCCGCCAGCTATGTACAAACCACCGTAAGGTAAAAGTGTCACAGCCATATTTCCTGCGACAGCGCCGTAAGCTTCTACAAACATTTGCATTGTTTGTTCAGAAAGCCGATCGCACTTTTTGAGTGCCGCCTGTGCAATTGTCGCCCCCGGATCGACCGTCTTCTCCGTTTTCCCGACTTCTGACTCCCATTGTTTGATAATTTCTCCTACCTCCGCTGATTCCGGCGCAAATTTTCTGTCCCGCAAAAACTGGTAAATTGCCACAATTCCCTGTCCCGAAACGACTCGCTCGATCGATATTCTGGGAATGTCGTGTTTTGCTAACAAATAATTTAGCAATTCAAACTCTAACTCCGATCGCGGCGCAAAGTCACCGTGTCCCCCTTCCGAAGAAAAAACTCTCACCCCATTTACGTCGGGAATAGCAAAACAATTTCCCAAACCAGTACCCGCACCAATCACAGCAATTGGAGCGTCTTGTCGGGGTTTTCCAACTTGCAAAGTGTGCAAATCTGTAGCATCCAAACCGCACACGCCGTAGCCAACAGCGACAAAATCATTAATTAAACTAACGTGTGATATTCCTAATTCCTGTTCCAGACGTTTCCCATCCAAGCGCCAAGGCAAATTAGTGAGTTTTGCGCTGTTGTTAACCACCGGGCCGGCGATCGCAAAACAAGCTTTTTCAGGCAATGGCGCAAAATCCAATTTCATAGCAGCTTCCGTCAAAAACTGCTGCACCATCGGTACTAAATCTGGAAACTCCCCGCTCGGATAGCGGAACTCGTAAAGAGCGTTCATTTCACCGTTAACAGTCCTTTCCACTAAGCGCAAAATTGTCTTAGTTCCGCCAATATCGCCCGCTAATAATAATGCCATAAATCTCTTTTTCCACCAAAGATAACATTCCCCATTTAAACACCCACAGTATTAATTGCCAACCAAGCCCGCAGCACCTCAGCCACAGTCCAAGCTTGAGCCGTGCAGCCTCGCGGCGAGTGGGGGGCGTCGCCCTCAAAAATTTCGCTCAGACTGCCAACTCCGCCGCCCCTTATATGATGTGCCATCGGTTCGAGGAATTCGCGAGCTTGTGCTGGGTCTTTGTATACGTGCAAGTGCGCCAAGACAAACGGGCCAATCAGCCAGCCCCAAACTGTGCCCTGGTGGTAGGCGCTGTCGCGCTGGAATTGGTCGCCTCCGTATGCGCCGCGATACTGCGGGTGCTGGGGCGAGAGGCTGCGGAGGCCGACCGAAGTGAGAAGTTGCTGGGCGCAGGCGTCCACCACGCCGCGCTGCTGGATGGGTGTCAGTAACGGTGTATAGCGGTGGGTTTCCTTTGCCCGCAGTCCCCTTGCGGATAAAGAGTTCGGAGGCGGATACCCAGTTAATAGGGGCAAGGATACGGCGAATATTTGGTTGGGCCGCAGGGAGCTATCGTGTCCGTCGGGGCCGTCGAGAACGTCGTAACAGTAACCAGTTGAGGCGTTCCAGAAGCGAGGGAATCCGGCGGCTGTTCGATCGCCCAATTGCTGGTATTCATTGTGAGGCTTGCCCTGTTTTCGAGCAAAACTTGCCATAGCTTGTATAGCATTGTACCAAAGCGCGCTGAGTTCGATCGGCTTACCAATCCGAGGCGTCACCACCCAATCGCCGATTTTCGCGTCCATCCAAGTCAGTTGCACGCCGGTTTCGCCCGCGTAGATTAAACCGTCATCGGGATCGACTCGGATATTATACCGAGTTCCCTGTATGTGCCAATCAACAATCTCACATAAAGTAGGCCAGAGTTCGCTCAAAAGTTCGTCGTCCCCCGTGGCATCGATATAAGCGCGAATTGCCTCAAAGTACCACAGAGTGGCGTCTGCGGTGTTGTATTCCGGTGCGCCGCCCGCATCCGGGAAGCGGTTGGGCAGCATTCCCCGATCGACATACCGCGCAAATGTCCGCAAAATCGATCGCGCAATTTCCCATCGCCCGGTACAGATTGTGAGACCGGGTAGGGCGATCGTCGTGTCGCGCCCCCAGTCGCTGAACCAGGGATATCCGGCGATGATCGTTTTGCCTTGGGATTCCTCCGGTAGCGGGCGGCTGACGATAAATTGGTCGGCGGCGAGCACTAAGTGATTGATCCAGTCGGGAGATTCGCTGACTTTTGACCAGTTTTGCAGCAGTAGTTGGTCATAAGTGCGGCGCACTTCTAAAGCTGTACCGCCGTTGAGTTCGGTATTTTTCTCGGTGCTGGCTATCAATGTGAGAGAACTTCCCGGTGCGATCGTCATGTGAAAAGTCGCCGCGTGCAAGTGATCCTCGCAGTAGTCCAATCCCCGGCGCTTTTCGGCTGCTAGGTCAAATCCGTAATGCCAATTGTATAAAGGCGTAGAAACTCGAAATTTCGCCTCTGGTTCGGCATCCGTCAGCAGGTACAGGGGTACAGACTTGGGAAATGCAGTCACGCAAACCCCGCGTTCCAAGGTTTGTAGGCTCATCTGCCAGTCGCCGACGCTCGTGGTGTGGTGGTAGTCGCGGTAGTTGACTAGGGCTTTGACAGCGAGGACGATCGGTTGTGAGGCGCGGTGCAAGCGGTATTGAATATATGTTGTGTTAGCACCTTGCTGCATCCAAATCCGCTTTTCCAGGATAGCGTCGCCGAGAGCAAACCTCCAAACAGGCGTCGTGCCTTCGAGGTGAAAGCTTTCGATGTAGTTGTAGCCGTGGGGTTCCATCGTCGCGTCGGCCCAGCGGTTTGTATAAAGCGGATAGGCGCGATCGTGATACACAGCCGTCTCGTCCAGCTTGGCGAGCATCAAAGTGCGTCCCAGCGGGGGTTTGAGGGCGGCTACCAGCAAGCCGTGATAGCGGCGGGTGAGGAGATTTGCGATCGTCCCGCTAGCATAACCGCCGATCCCGTTTGTGACCAACCACTCGCGAGACTCCGCCGAGTCGAGATTGCAGCAGATTTCCCGTCCAAAAGCCATAACCATAAAATCCACACTCGCGCTGATTTTTTACCTACCTTTAGGTAGATTTTCGACATGATATCAACCAGAAATATTAACGATTCCAGGCCGTTAATTTGGCGATCGCCCCCGCGCCGATTCCTGCTCTAATTTCGGTCTCACCAACCGCTACTTTTGCCCCTTACCCAATTTTCCCCTTTGATGCCTCTGTCTAAAGTTAGTTGTTTGTTATATTAAGTAATATTACCGTCTAAACAGGCGCTGAACGTTAAGGGCAAGCATTTGATAGCGCGTCGGGCGATCGAACTACCAACCTATTTTATAAGGAGAACAGCTCAAAGTGAAGATAGGAGCAAATTACCTCGGCAATAACCAATGTGAATTCACCGTTTGGGCGCCCACCGTCAAACAAATCGCAGTCCAAATTGTTTCCCCAAAAAAACGCCTGATACCCCTGGAACAATCGGCAGAAGGTTATTGGCGAACCACAGCTACAGACATCCAACCAGGAACCCTTTACACCTACCAAATCGAAGGAAAAACTGAGCGACCAGACCCAGCCTCAAAATATCAACCCCAAGGCGTACACGCTCCGTCGCAAGTAATAGATGAAAATATTTTTACTTGGACTGACACAAATTGGCAAGGCGTGCCGCTAGCCGAAATGATTATTTACGAACTGCACGTCGGCACATTCACCCAAGCCGGAACATTTGAAGCAATAATTCCCCAGCTAAAACAACTTAAAGAATTGGGAATTAACGCCATCGAAATAATGCCAGTAGCCCAATTCCCAGGCGAGCGAAACTGGGGATATGACGGCGTATATCCCTACGCAGTTCAAAACTCCTATGGCGGCCCCGAAGGCTTCAAAACACTCGTCAACGCCTGCCACGAACACGGCATTTCAGTAATTCTTGATGTAGTTTACAACCACCTCGGCCCCGAAGGAAATTATCTCAGAGACTTCGGCCCCTACTTTACCTCAAAATACGGCTCAATTTGGGGAGACCCCCTCAACTTCGACGACGCCTACAGCGACGGCGTGCGTAACTACTTTCTTGAAAATGCTCTATACTGGTTTCGAGACTATCACATCGATGCCCTGAGATTAGATGCCATTCAAGCAATATTTGAAGTAGGTGCAAGACCTTTTTTACAAGAACTATCTGATGCCACAGCAGATATTTCCCAAGAACTAGGACGGCAACTTTACTTAATAGCCGAAAGTGACTTAAATGATGTCCGCACTGTACGCCCCAAAGAACTCGGTGGCTTCGGACTAGACGCCCAATGGTGTGATGATTTCCACCACGCACTGCACGCCTTGCTCACCGGAGAAGACGACCGATACTACCAAGATTTCGGCAAGTGCGAACACTTAGAAAAAGCCTTCAAAGAAAGCTTTGTTTACTCCGGCCAGTACGCCCCCCACAGAAAGCGGAAACACGGCAATTCTGTTAAGGATGAACCTGGTCATAAATTTTTGGTGTTTGCCCAAACCCACGACCAAATCGGCAACCGCATTTTGGGAGACCGACTCTCCAAAATAGTTAACTTTGAAGGCTTGAAACTTGCAGCAGGCACAGTCTTAATTTCTGCCTACATTCCCTTCTTTTTTATGGGAGAAGAATACGGAGAAGAAGCACCGTTTTTTTACTTCGTTTCCCACTCCGACGAAAACTTAATTGAAGCTATCCGCAAAGACAAACAACAAGAATTTAAAATCTTTGAAGGCCGAGGCGAATTTCACGACCCCCAGAGTCCTGAGACTTTCGATAAGTGTAAGTTAAACTGGGAAAAACAAACCGAAGGCAAACACAAAATCCTTTGGGAATGGCATCAACATCTGATTCAACTGCGGCGGACAATACCAGCCCTTAAAAAACTCGACAAAAACAGTCTAGAAGTATCCAGCATTGAAGCGGAAAAAATCTTATTTCTACGTCGCTGGACAGATGACAGCCAGCTCTTCTGCATTCTAAACTTCAACTCGCAAGATGTAGCTTTTACGGCTGCACTGCCCCAAGGCACCTGGAACAAAATTTTAGACTCTGCTGATGAAAAATGGATGGGTTCAGGTTCTAGCTTGCCTGAAAAAATAAATGCAGAGCAAAAATTGACCATTAAACCGCAGAGTTTCGCACTTTACGAATTAGAATAATTAAAAGTCGAGGCAGAGCCTCAAATACAGGCGTTCCTAGGCAGAGCCTAGGAACAAGAAACGGGAGGCAGAGCCTCTCTCGTTCCCAGGCTCTGCCTGGGAATGCAGTAGAGGAGGCTCTGCCTCATATATTAAAAGAGAAAACCCTAAAAAACCCGGAGTAAAATTAACATGATGAGAATTCCCACAACAACCTATCGGATTCAATTTCATGGAGGTTTTAACTTTGAAGCCGCCAAACAAATCCTTAGCTATCTGGAAGATTTAGGAATTACCGACCTTTACGCTTCACCAATATTTAAAGCCCGAAAAGGCAGCTCTCACGGATACGATGTGGTTGACTCAAATCAGATCAATCCCGATTTGGGAACATCAGAAAATTTTGAAGCCCTCACATACGAAATCAAGAAACGGAACATGGGATGGTTGCAAGATATTGTCCCGAACCACATGGCTTATGATACTCAAAATTTGCTGCTGTTAGACGTGTTGGAACACGGGCCAGATTCCGACTATTTCGATTACTTCGATATTGAATGGAATCACGCTTACGAACATCTCAGGGGTCGAGTGCTGGCTCCGCTGCTGGGCAATTTTTATGGAGAGTGTCTGGAAAATGGCGAGATTCAACTCCAATACAGCGAAATTGGGCTAACTATCAATTATTATAGCTTAAAATTGCCAGTAAGAATTGAATCTTATGCTAAATTTATCAGTCATAATTTGGGGCATTTAGCCAGAGAATTAGGCAGACGCCATCCAGATTTTATCAAGTTTTTAGGAATTCTTTATTTAATTAAAAATACCCCCTCAGAAACTAAAGGTAAAACCAGATACGATCAGATAGCTTTTGTCAAAGGACTGCTGTGGGAACTCTACAATCAAAATCCCCTTGTACAGGAATTCATTGATGAAAATATCAAAGTTTTTAACGGAGAAAAGGGAAATTCCGAAAGCTTTAATTTGCTAGACGAATTGCTTTCCGAGCAGTTTTACCGTCTGTCTTTCTGGAAAGTGGGGGCAGAAGAAATTAACTACCGAAGGTTTTTTACAGTCAACGAACTGATTTCGGTAAAAGTTGAAGAGATTAAAGTTTTTCACAAAAACCATGCTCTGATATTCGACATGGTTGAAGAGGGAAAGTTTACGGGATTGAGAATTGACCACATCGACGGACTGTACGATCCCACAGAATATTTGAAACGGCTCCGGGAGAAAACCCCAGACACTTACATTACTGTTGAAAAGATTCTGGAACACGAAGAAGATTTGCCGTCATATTGGCCGATTGAGGGAACTAGCGGCTACGACTTTTTGAACTACGTAAACGGCGTTTTTTGTCGGTGCGATCGCGAACAGCAATTTACCGAAATATATCAGAGATTTACTCGCTTGACCGCTCCCTACGAACAGTTGTTTTTAGATAAAAAAGGACTGATTGTTGAGAAAAACTTGGCGGGAGATGTAGACAATCTAGCTCAACTATTGAAGAATATCTCCGGTCAATCGAGACAAGGAAATGACTTTACTCGTCCCGGTTTGGAAAAAGCATTGGCGGCTGTTTTGACGATTTTTCCAGTTTACCGAACTTACATCAATCAAGATGGTTTGAGAGAGTCCGATCGCACTTACGTAAAATATGCGATCGCCCATGCCAAACAACAAGTACCCAGACTCCTCAAGGAACTTAATTTTATCGAAACGGTGCTGTTGCTCGAAGAAGAAGAAACCCTAACACCAGAACAAAAAGAGCAGCGCCGGCACTTTGTCATGAAACTCCAGCAGTTGACAGGCCCATTAATGGCAAAAGGCGTGGAAGACACACTTTTATACGTCTACTATCGGCTTTTATCCCTCAATGAAGTAGGAGGAAATCCCAGTCAGTTCGGCGTGTCGCTGGGAGATTTTCACGAGTTCAACCAACAGCAGCAAGTCGCTTGGCCGCACAAAATGAATGCTACAGCTACCCACGACACCAAACGCGGCGAAGATGTGCGAGCCAGAATAAACGTTTTGTCAGAAATTCCCGATGAATGGGAACAGCAAGTCAGGTCTTGGAGAGAGGTAAACTCTTCTAAGAAAGTCAACTTTGCGAATCGAATGGTTCCAGATACTAATGACGAATACTTCCTGTACCAAACTCTGCTAGGCAGTTTTCCCTTTGAGGGAATTGAAAACACTGATTATGTCCAGCGCCTAAAAGATTATGTGATTAAAGCTGTCCGCGAAGCAAAAGTTTATACGGCTTGGCTGAGACCGGATAACGATTACGAAGCTGGTTTTATGACCTTTGTCGATACCGTTCTCGAACCTTCGGAACAAAATCAGTTTCTCAACAAATTTACACCTTTCTGTAAAAAAGTAGCTAATTACGGAATTTTCAATTCTCTATCTCAAACGCTGCTGAAAATCACGGCTCCGGGCGTTCCAGACATTTATCAAGGGACGGAATTCTGGGATTTAAGCCACGTCGATCCGGATAACCGCCGTCCCGTTGATTTTGAGCGCAGAATCGAGGTTTTGCGGGAAATTAAAGAGCAAGCTCAGACGGATATTTTGCAACTGGTTGAAGATTTGATTGCGACGCGAGAAGACGCGAGAATCAAGTTGTTTTTGACGGCAAGAGCGCTAGAAGCGAGAAAAAAATACTTGCAAGTTTTTCAATCAGGTGACTATCTGCCCCTGCAAGCAGTTGGCACGTTTAAAGATAATGTTGTTGCCTTTGCCAGAAGCTTTGGAGAGACTACGGTTATTGTCATTGCTCCCCGGTTTTTGACGGGAATTGTCAAACCAGAAGAAATGCCGATCGGCAAACAAGTCTGGAAAGATACTAATTTGAAATTATCCGAGCAAATGCCGTCGGTTTGGAAAGATGCAATTACAAATCAGGCGGTAGAAAGTAACGGTACGTTGGCAATTGGTGACGCTCTGAGTTACTTTCCGGCAGCTCTGCTGATCGGTAAAAAATAGCAATCAAAAGCTGGAAAATTCTTGAATTTTCAGAGATTCCCAGGAGTCGGACTTGAGGCTCTCCCTCAATAATATATTGCTTCCCAGGCACAGCCTGGAAGTAAACGGGTAGGGACACGGCATAGCCGTGTCCCTTTTCAGAATTGATATTAAACCTAATTTGAAGTCAAAAAACCGATCGCCCCTACCAACCAAACAAAATTTATACAACAAAGACGGCAAATACAACACAACGTATACGGTTTGCCACAATACCCGAATCGATCGCACACCGTACATTAGGAAGAGTAAAGAAAAGCAGTCAACAACTGTAGCGGTGCAAGCCTCACGGATGCAACCGTCCCCCAATAGGTTCGGTAAATACCCCTTCATCGCAAGGTCTACCGCCCGCAGTATAGAGATCAGCACCCTATCGAAGACTGTATTAAAGCAGGACTCACTACCCGTAAACCGCGAGGTAAAATCGCAGTCCTGAATAACCAGACTATCGCACAGATAAAACACCAAAATTTTGTAGAGATTGGAGCCGGAACACCCCTATGGGAAAAGTAGTTGGAATTGACTTAGGTACGACAAACTCCTGCGTCGCAGTTATGGAAGGCGGCAAACCCACCGTCATAGCCAACGCCGAAGGGGGTCGCACCACACCTTCTGTAGTAGCTTATGCTAAAAATGGCGATCAACTTGTCGGACAAATCGCCAAGCGTCAAGCCGTGATGAACGCCGAAAACACCTTTTACTCAGTAAAACGGTTTATTGGGCGTCGGGTTGATGAAGTAGCACACGAAACCACTGAAGTTTCCTACAAAGTTCTTAAAGTCGGCAACAGCCTCAAACTGGACTGTCCCGCCCGTGGCAAGCAATTTGCCCCAGAAGAAATTTCTGCACAAGTTCTCCGCAAACTCGTAGAAGACGCCAGCAAATACCTCGGCGAAACTGTTACCCAAGCGGTAATTACTGTTCCCGCTTACTTCAACGACTCCCAGCGCCAAGCTACGAAAGACGCGGGAAAAATTGCCGGTATAGAAGTGCTGCGGATTATTAACGAACCTACAGCGGCCGCTTTAGCTTACGGATTAGATAAAAAGAGCAACGAAACCATCCTCGTATTTGACTTAGGTGGCGGTACTTTCGACGTATCTATTCTCGAAGTAGGCGACGGCGTATTTGAAGTGCTAGCAACTTCCGGAGACACTCACCTCGGCGGTGACGACTTCGACAAAAAAATTGTTGATTACATCGCTAACGAATTCCAAAAAGCCGAAGGAATTGACCTCCGCAAAGACAAACAAGCACTGCAACGCCTGACGGAAGCAGCCGAAAAAGCCAAGATTGAGCTTTCGAGCGTTACCCAAGCCGAAATCAACCTGCCGTTTATTACCGCGACTCAAGACGGGCCAAAACACTTGGACACGACTTTGACGCGGGGCAAGTTTGAAGAACTGTGCTCGGATTTGATCGATCGCTCCCGCATCCCCGTAGAAAATGCGATCCGCGACGCCAAATTAGACAAATCTGCAATTAATGAAGTCGTCTTAGTTGGTGGTTCTACGCGGATTCCTGCGGTGCAAGAACTGGTCAAAAAACTCCTTGGCAAAGAACCCAACCAAACGGTAAACCCGGATGAAGTGGTCGCAGTCGGTGCAGCAATTCAAGCCGGCGTACTCTCCGGCGAAGTCAAAGACATCCTGTTACTCGACGTTACTCCGCTGTCTCTCGGCGTCGAAACCTTGGGTGGCGTGATGACCAAAATCATTCCCCGCAACACCACTATTCCTACCAAGAAGTCGGAAACTTTCTCGACTGCTGTAGACGGCCAAACAAACGTGGAAATTCACGTTTTGCAAGGCGAACGGGAAATGGCGAATGATAACAAGGATTTGGGAACCTTCCGCTTAGATGGAGTTCCTCCAGCCCCCCGTGGCGTACCTCAAATTGAAGTTACTTTCGATATCGATGCTAACGGTATTTTGAATGTAGCTGCTAAGGATAAAGGTACTGGCAAGGAGCAATCGATTAGCATTACTGGTGCTTCTACTTTGCCCAGCAATGAAGTCGAGCGCATGGTGAAGGAAGCCGAATCGAATGCTTCTGCTGACAAGGAACGTCGCGAAAGGATCGATCGCAAAAACCAAGCTGATTCTCAAGCCTATCAAATCGAGAAGCAGTTGGCAGAATTGGGTGATAAAGTCCCCCCTGCTGACAAAACTAAGATTGAAGGGTTGCTCAAAGACTTGCGCGATGCCATCGCTAGTGAAGATGACGATCGCATCAAAACCCTAACCACAGAGTTGCAGCAAGCATTCTATGCTGTCAGCAGCAACCTGTACCAGCAAGCAGGCGGCCCAACTGACGGCCCTGGCGGCCCTGGTGGCCCTGGTGGCTATGGAGACGGCGGCCCCACTGGCGGCGACGACGTGATTGACGCGGACTTCACAGAAGGCAACAAATAACAGGCTAAATTAAAAGCCCCCAGCTAGAAGCAAGAAACCCGGTTTTGAACAGAAACCGGGTTTCTGTTCGTTCAAAAACAAACCAAAGCCGATCGACTAAAATTACTAAAAATCTTGCTTGAGGCATAGAGACAAAACTAGAATATGCTTCAACAAATATCATAAACTAGCAGTAATATCCAATCCGTTAGCATCGGAATAGTAAATTCGAGTTGACTGTTGACGGTTGACTGTTGACGCCGTGAACAGTCAACCGTCAACAGTCAACATCATTCCGGTGCAACCGGAATCGATATAATATCGCAATCGAGAGCAATTAAATGTCACGTTCTCCTATACAAAATTCCTCCCCAAATACTCCCAGCCCATCTCATATTGCATCCTTGCGCCGACTCCGCCGGATCAGCCATTTACTAGACAACGCAATTCCGATTCCCGGCACAAAATACCGCATCGGACTCGATCCGATATTGGGACTTATACCGGGCGGCGGCGATTTAATCAGTTCAATTTTTGCAGGCTATGTTGTCTTCAAGTCCGCTCAAATGGGAGTGCCACAAGAGACTTTAGTCAAAATGGCCACTAACATCGTATTTGATACAGTTGCCGGTACGGTACCGGTTGCTGGAGACTTGCTTGATGTTGCTTGGAAAGCTAATGTCAAAAATATAGAATTGCTGGATGCTCATTTAGGTTCCCCTGAACAAGGCAAAAAAGCCGATTGGCTATTTGTGGCGGCGTTGCTGTTGGGTTTGATATTAATTGTCGGAGGCGTGATTTTCTTGAGTGTGATGCTTTTTGGCTGGCTATTCCAAGTAATTACAGGACGTTAATCTTTGGTTGGCGGCTCAAGATAAATCACTCCCTTTGTGTCATATTAATAGCATATAAGCGTGAAAAATCTTCCTTGAAAATCATCTTTGAGGATGATTGTGGGCAGCGAAAAACATCTGGGTTTAACTACCCGTAGGCTGCGTTGCTTTTTTTAATCCCTCAACAAAGAGCGATAATCTCACAGATCCGTAGATTACAAACAGGAGGAATGGAAACCAACTAAACACTTTTTTTTGCACCAATAATTAAGAAAAATAATAGGAGTATTAGCTACCAAAAAAACAGTGTCTGCGATCGATCTTCAATATAGCAAAACCATTTGATTTGTAAACAATGGATTCAATCATCACAAACGTTTCAGGTTGTTCTACATTCACGACTCAAATAGACTTGCTATAAATAAATACTAAAGTGTGTCAGGGTTGAAAAATTCAACCAACCCCTACCAATAAAAGTTCTGATCCTCTTACCAAGAAATCGGGTATAAAGCCCCGTCCTTATAGGACGGCTTTAATTACAAAAACTGTGAACATTCGTTAAATACACAGACTTGCGAGTAAAAGTTTCAGTAAAAGTGATAAACTAATTGCATGATAGTTTTAGAGTTTAAATTGAAGGGCAAAACAGAGCAATACCGAATCATTGATGACATGATTCGGACAGCTCAATTTGTCCGAAACAAAACTCTTAGACACTGGATAGACAATCAAGGTATTAAGCTCGTAGACCTATACAAACAATGCGCCGTTATGGCGAAAGAGTTTGAATGGGCGAGCAAGCTTAATTCGATGGCACGTCAAGCTTCGGCGGAACGTGCCATTTTTGCTGTCCAATGTTTTTTTGCTAATTGCAAAGCCAAGAAACCAGGGAAAAAGGGCTATCCACAGTTCAAGAAACATACTCGATCGGTCGAATACAAGACCTCGGGTTGGGAGCTTTCTCCAGACAAAAAATACTTGACATTTAAAGACGGTTTTGCCGCTGGCAAGTTCAAGTTAATCGGTAGTAGGGATTTGCATTTCTATGCGCCAGATGAGATTAAACGAATCAGGATTGTGCGTCGTGCCGATGGCTACTACGCCCAATTCTGTATCAATGTGGAGCGGAAAGAGGAAGCTGTTTCTACTGGGAAAGCTATTGGGATAGACGTTGGACTAAACCACTTTTATACTGATAGCGATGGCGAAACAGTTGCCAACCCTCGATATCTCCGAAAGAGTGAAAAAGCTTTGAAAAGATTGCAGAAACGAGTTTCTCGAAAGAAGAAAGGTTCTGGCAATCGAAAAAAAGCAATCAATAAGTTGGGAAGAAAACACTTGAAGGTCACGAGGCAGCGTCAAGACTTCGCCATCAAGACGGCGTTGTGCGCGGTAAAATCTAACGATTTTGTAGCCTACGAAGAGCTTCAGGTGCGGAATATGGTCAAAAACCATAAACTTGCTAAGTCGATTAGCGATGCAGCCTGGTCGCAATTTGCTCAGTGGTTGGAGTATTTTGGGAAAGTCTACGGCAAAACAATAAGTGCTGTAGCTCCTCAATACACCTCGCAAGAATGTTCAAATTGCGGCGATATAGTTAAGAAAACCCTATCAACCCGAACCCATATTTGCGGTTGTGGAACGATACTTGATCGCGATCATAACTGTAGTTTAGACTAAAAAATCAGTGCAGCTAAAAGTAGCAGCCTTTTAGCAGAAGGCAAGCTGTTGCTCAAAAAC
>NZ_JAUBSH010000059.1:0-41788 GCF_036704705.1 Microcoleus sp. K1-B1
CGTCTTAAGTTTAACTCCAATTAGGTAACTTAATATTTTGTTACATAGATTGGTTTTTTCCCGCCTACCTACTTATATGATATATTTACGGAATTAAAGGCTGTAATTTAAGAGAAACAATTGAATACAAGGTTGTTTATTTCGTTTGTCAACTAGGAGAATCAAGCTATGTCTGTATTCAATAGCAATGATGAAGAGCCAGCAAGAAATTGGTTAGAAACTCTGAAGGAAAAACTGCAAGTAACGCAGGGCAAAAAATTCACTTTTCTATTGGTTGGTCGTACAGGAGTTGGAAAGTCAAGCACTGTAAATAGTTTGATGGGTAAAACAATTGCTGTAGTCGGTGACTATGAACCTTGTACAATGGATATTAAAAAGTATGACAATGAACTCAATGGGATTAATTTCACTATAATTGATACTCCTGGCTTGTGCGATGATCTTGAGGAAGTTGGAAATGATTATGAATATTTAGAACGGATGCGTTCCGATGTCAGCCATGTTGACTCTATGTGGTTTGTCAGCCGTTTAGATGAAACAAGAGTTACTAATGACGAAAAACGAGGAATCAAACTGATTTCTGAGGCTTTCAATTCAAAAATTTGGGAACAAGCTGTTATTATATTTACTTTTGCAGGGGCAAAGAATGCCTCAGACTATCCGATTGCATTGGAGAAAAGGACGGAACTCATTCGGAAAGAGATCGCTAAATACACTGGCATTGGAATAGCAAATAACGTTCCGTCAGTTGCAGTTGATAACAAAAGTGAGAGAACTCCCGATGGACAAAAATGGTTAGGTGAACTTTATACGCAGATATATGCAAGAATTTCTGCTAAAGGTGCAGCACCATTTTTCATGGCAACTGTAGAGCGAGTCAAACGACCTGATAAGGAAAGAGAAGTTATAATAGAAAAAATTTATGAGCCAGCCCCAACATATACACCTATTGAGCTTAATGAGAGGCAGGCGGTAGTAGTCGCAAATAAGACTTCTGAGGTGCTAGGACTTGCAGCGATGGGAGGAACTGTTGGGGCTACAATTGGCTCTATAGCAGGGCCTGTCGGTGCTGGTATCGGGGGTGCAATTGGTGCAGCAATAGGATTTTTAGGTGGGTTGTTCCGTTGGTAAACTATGCGTAAATTTCTGCTAGTGGGACGAACAGGTGTTGGCAAATCAAGTTTTATCAATGCGGCGTTTGGTAGTTACATTGCTGAGACTTCTGAGTATGAAGCTTGTACAAAAATTGTTGAGCATTATGCTTACAAAACTCCTCTAGGCGATGTGTCTCTTATCGATACACCTGGATTAGCTGAGGATGACGAAGCCTGTGATGAAGCCTACCTATCTTTAGTACGGGCTAAAGTTAATTTAGCTCAGATTTATGCAACCATCTATGTGAGTAGGCTTAACGAAACTCGTTTTCGGCCAGACGAAAAGCGAACACTACGCCTTTTGACTAATCGACTTGGTGCATCTATTTGGAATCGCTCTATTCTTGTTTTAACGTTTGCTGCATCTATACCTAACCATCAACTAGAGATAGTTGCAGAAAAAAGGAGTCAACAAATTTTTGAGTTGATCCAAAATCTCACAAAAGAACAGGATGTTGACAAAATATTTCAAGGATTTGAGCAAACATGGTTAGTTGATAATATTGTAGAAAATTGGACATCGGATGGATTACCTATTCTCTCAGTATTAACAGATTGATCTCTAATCGGTTCCTTTTGCGGTTAATACCACTCATTAACTAATTACATAAACGTGCAATTTAGTTTATTATAACCTTACCTCAAAAGCGATCGCCCTTCCTTAACTGAGGTGCGATCGCTCTCATTTTGGCGTTGCTTAATCAGGGTATGAAAAAAATCATTTAAAAATCCCCAAGCTTTGTCGATATTGGTTTCTATGACTGGCATATTTAGCCTTTCATACCGTAAATCAGCAACGCTTCTTATTCCTACTGACTACTGACTAATGACTTCATTTACTGTACTTGAGAGCCGTGGGCGCGGGGGTCGGAGCTACTTGTTTTCACAGGCCCTGTGGGGGGAGTAAAATTAGAAACTTGACCGCCAGCTTGGACGTGTGGCAGAGGTTTTCCTGCAATTAAAGCTTCTAAGTTAGCTTCCATAATACTGCGCGGCATTTCGCCCATCGTTTCAGCAACCGCGCTGCCTTTATCGTTCAAATAGACAAAGTGCGGGATGCCATCTACTCGATATTTGGTGATTTCTGGCAGCCATTTGTCATTGTCTACATTCAGCATTACAAAATTCATCGGTTCGGCGTATTTCTGTTTGATTTCGCTCAGATCTTTAGCCATTGCCTGACAGCTACCGCACCAATTAGCATAAAATTCCATTAGTGTCGGTTTGCCATTTACCAAAGCTGTTTCTAATGGCGTTGAAGCTTTTGCCATGTCGGTGAGACTGCTTGACGGCGTTTGGGTTTGCAGCCCGAAGAAGATGGATATTGAAAGGGCGATCGCTGTTAATACGATCAATAAGTTTCTGAGGCGCGTGGCGACTTTTGTTTCGGGATTCTTGGCGACGGGGGCGACAGTTGACTTGGGCGAATTCTGGGTCATAAAATAAATTGCGCTTTGATTTCTATGTTTGTATTTTAAATAATAGATTCAGATTATAGCACATTTTGAGATAATCAGACCCATCTCATAAAAATTTGTGCTAAAGGCAGTAATTAGATTAAGTGCGCTAAAACAGAAGATAACAAAGATTGTTTGTAAATTACCGAGGACTTGCAGGGTGAAAAAACGGGTAACACTGACGTTTCCCCAACGATCGATCCAAATGCCTGTCACCTATCGACTGGCAAAGGATTTTAATGTTGCAGCCAACATTATCCGTGCTCAGGTGGCTCCGAATCAAGTGGGCAAACTGGTGCTAGAGTTATCAGGGGACATCGACCAACTAGAAGCGGCGATCGACTGGATGCGATCGCAAAACATCGGCGTTTCCCTAGCCAGTCGGGAAATACTCATAGACGAAGATATCTGTGTTCACTGCGGTTTATGTACGGGGGTTTGCCCGACCGAAGCCTTGACCCTTGACCCAGAAAGCTTTAAACTAAGTTTTGCTCGATCGCGGTGTATCGTTTGCGAGCAGTGCATCCCTACCTGTCCGGTGCAAGCTATTTCTACTAACCTCTAAGCCCTGTACAAACTCATCGGGAGCATCATCTTTTTTTGCCTGGTTCTCCTAATTGTGCCATTGGATGAAAAAAAACTCTTGGGTTTCCCTAACTCTACTTTTTGTTACTTATTTCACTTTTGGCTGGAAATTATCTGAGTTTGATGTTCCCCCGCACCTGACTTGGTTTCTAGCCATAGCTTCAATTCTAGTGTTGGCTGCAGCCTTGTCCTTCCCGCTGACAGACATAAAAGCATTAATCCTGCGGTGGTTTTCGAGTGATATGGGTGCTTTTATTTCTATAATTTTAGGAGCTTTTATAGCAGTGGTAGTTATTGCTTGGATGCACCTTTTTGCTACTTGTTTACTTTTGATTTCAGCCGGATCTTTGGCAAGACTAGATATTCAAATATCTGGTTGGAAAAATTGGCGGGCTTTTGCGGTATTAGCTACCATTTCTTTAACAGGTGTGGGGTTGGGCGGAGCGATCGAGTTTTGGTCAAGGACAGGCAGGCTCGTATTCTCTTAATTGGAAACGGGAAATTCATCCAACCAAATTCTATAACTCGCAACGGATATTTAGCCAAAAACTATCAGATCGCTCATCAATAAATACAGCTTATTTTTTTTCAATCCCCCACCCCCGGATTAATTCTTCGTTCCGCGCCGTAATCATAGCAGTTTTCCAGCCTGGTGAGGTACAGCATCTCAATTGCCGATTCCCCGTTGCGCGTCACTAATTCCCAATTACTAATTACCAATTACCAATTACCGGCGAACCTAGGGTGGAAATGAAAACCCCTAGGGCAGTATTGAAATGTAGCGACTTTTGCTCAAAATGTTATTGCCAAGATCCCGCAAGTCCCGCAGCCAAAAACTTATCGCAATAAAAAAGCAGCTTTCGGGAGCTGCTAGTCAGAATGCATGAGGTATTGTTTTTAGAATAGGACAGGTTCAATTCGATCGGTGCTGGGTTACATTTTTTGATACGGGAGAGTTGATGAGGGAATGGACGATCGTAAAATCGTCACATAGCAGAGTATCATTGATGCTAAATTTCCCGACAATCAAGTTAGCGTTTAACTGTCCTTGCGCCCTACAGCCCTTCAGCGGTGGGGCCCTTTTATTTTTAGGGAAAACTCAATAGCCGACTTTAACGCATTAGATGAGTCTGCCATTAGTTCTTGTATAAAATCTCCGCATCACCACATCCTCATACTGATAAAAGTTACGCATCACATCCAGTCAAACCCGGTAGATTGCAAAATATGGGGTGGTTAAACGGACACACTCATACAAAAACCAGTATTTTCACCCAAGTCATACCATTTTAGATTTTAGATTTTAGATTTTGGGAATGAGTGATGAAGCTTGTGGTTTAGAGTGTGCGTAGAGTTGCATTATTTTTTTGAACTGGTATCAAAAGTCCTCACAAACCTGTTATTTTCTGAGAAACTCGGTTTCTGAATGTATCAATTGAGATCAGGCCCGGTTTCTGGTTTGATAACTTTTTGGATTTCCTCGATCGCCCTAGTGGCGACTGCTTCAGGCCTTTCGCCCACACCAGCATAGACTCGGACATCTGCTTGAGTGTAGAAACGCTCTCGGTCTTTCAAAAGGCTTTGCAGCTTAGATTTGATCTCGCCCTCCTGCAGTAGGGGTCGAGCGGTGTCCGAACGCAGTCGATCGTACAATTGATCTACAGGCACATCCAGCCAAACTACTACACCGTAGTGCAAGTAACCCCAATTCATCGATCGGGCCACAATGCCGCCGCCCGTAGCCACGACCGAATTTTGATACGCAGACAACTCACCGAGGACTTTAGTTTCTAGTTCCCGAAAAGCCTCTTCCCCTTCTCGATCGAAAATCTCAGCAATTGACTGATTAGCAACTCGAACAATTAGTTCATCAGTATCAAAAAAACGGTATTTTAATTTTCTTGCCAAAATCCGCCCCACCGTTGTTTTTCCCGCACCCATCATCCCGACAAGATAGATATTTACTCCCCTCAACCCATCCACTGCCAAATCCTCCGATATTTTTCTATTTTTTCAGGTTAATTGATCTGCCACTGAGGCCATCATCGTCATCAAACTCATCACCCTCATCCAATCCCCAATCCTCATCTGCTTCTGCCATAGGATTTATTGGTGCTTCATCAGCGGGTTTAGGAATCTCGCCTCCCGGAGGAATCAGCACTCGATACTCCGCATCGTATACAGCCTCAGTTTGCCCCACCCCAGACTGGCTCGGATCTCGATAGCCGTAAGAATAGACTGAGCCAGCCCAAGATTTAATTTTCGGTTCCTGCTGAGCTTCGTAAGCCCGTGGATTTGCCCCTGGAACATCATTGACCTGCGGTTGATCGGGAAAATCGCGATCGTCCCCCCAATCGTCATCGCCCCCTTGAGAGCCTGATTTTGAGCCATCTGAGACCCAATCGTCCTCATCGTCTGCGGCTGCATAAGTTGCCGGTTGAGCGTAATCCTTCGCCCCATCCGGGTTCGGAGTTTCTTGCTGGAAAGTCCGGGCACTGTAACCAGCCGACGTGCCGTACTCAGTTCGGTAGGAACCAGTAGCCTGAGTTTGGCTATTTTCCCTATTCAGATCCGGGTCAATTCCCTGTTTTCTAGGAGGGGGAGGTGGCGTGTAAGGTGTTCTCCTGTCCTCTGGGAAAGTATCGGGACCGCTGCGACTCGATCGGCCGGTGCGGTCTCCCGTTAGAGATAGGTAATTTGAAAAAGCGAGCAAACCAGAAATCAATAAAGATGTGAGAGCTCCCACCACCATGCTCAGCAAAATCCAGATAGATAAAGGTAAAGCAGGCGATCGAACTCCCAAAAACACCAGCGATAAAGCCGGCTCCACATTTTGCAGGGCAAAAATAGTCAGCCCCACCACAATTACTAGCAAAAATACAGGTCGCATATTAAAAATATTAAGAATTTGTTTGTTGTATGTTGTCAGTTGTATGTTGTCAGTTATTGGTTATTGGTTATTGGTTATTGGTTATTGGTTATTGGTTATTGGTTATTGGTTATTGGTTATTGGTTATTGGTTGTTACTGTCAACTGTCAACCGTCAACCGTCAACTGTCAACTGTCAACTGACATCTTCTTTCCAGCGTTTGAGAGGAACGCAATCAATCCCCAACTGGTCTAAAGCGCGAGCCACCACAAAGTCTACCAAATCTTCAATAGTTTGCGGATTGTGATACCAAGCAGGAATCGCTGGTACAATTCTAGCTCCAGCTTCGGCCAAGGTAGTCAAATTCCGCAGGTGAATCAAGCTAAAAGGCGTTTCGCGAGGCACGAGTACCAATTTTCGCCCTTCCTTGAGCTGAACGTCGGCCGCTCTTTCGAGCAAATCCGAGCTCAACCCAGCCGCCAATTTGCCCAGCGTACTCATGCTACAGGGAATAATCATCATCCCTTGGGTACGAAAGGAGCCACTAGCAATATTAGCACCGACATCTTGCCAAGGATGGCACCGAAGTTTACCCATTGTGGCTACTCCTGCTTGTTCCCGCCAGAATTCTTCTTGAAGCGTAGGTTCTGCGGGCATTCGGGTGTTCTGTTCGCTTTGCCAAACCATGTAAGTAGACTTGGAAGCGACCAGTTCCACAGCGCGATCGGCTTCCAACAAATATTTCAATGTTCGCACCGCATAAATCAGTCCCGATGCACCGGTAACTCCTAAGATTAGGGGGTAGTTATTCGTCATTAGTTATTTGTTATTTGTTATTTGTTATTTGTTAGTTGTCGGTTGACTGTTGACTGTTGACTGTTGTTAGTTGTCATATCAAATCAGTTAGCATCGGAATTATTCATATCTCTCTTCTTTTCATCTGCGTGAATCAGCGTCCAGCCGTTGTCATCTGCGGTTAATAAATTCTCTTTTTGTAACCGCAGATATAGGCAAATTAACACAGATTCACGCAGATAAGTTATATAAATTCTGGTTGCACCGTCCGTGATTGTTGACTCTTGGCTGGATTTGACGCCCGACGATGCTATCGGATTTGATATTAGTCCTTAATTATTGTTTGATGATTGCTGAGTATAGTTTTCCGCCCACTTCTTAATACTTAGTTGCCAGACAATGACAACTAAGTATTGAGAAAAGTTAACAGTCAACAGTCAACAGTTAACTGTCAACAGTCAACAGTCAACAGTCAACAGTTAACTGTCAACAGTCAACAGTCAACTGATTATTCATCATCATCAAAAGCTTGACTGCCGCCACCAACTGCAACTAAATCAATTTGCTGGCGGTAGTAGTCAACACTCTTGACTTGAACTTCTACCCGATCGCCCAAACGGTACTGATTGCGGTTTTTGCGGCCCACCAGAGTTTGCTGGCGCGATCGATATTCGTACCAGTCATCCTTCAGCGAAGAAACGTGTACTAATCCCTCAACACGCAAGATGTCGCTCTCCGGCGGCCGCACCTCAATTTCCACAAAGAAACCGTAAGACTGCACACCTGTAATCAAACCCTGGAAAGTTTGCCCGGTGCGTTCTTTCATCAATCCCGTTTTCTTCAATCCCTGCAAATCGCTTTCGGCATCCTCAGCAACTCTTTCGCGTTCCGTCAGGTGTACCACGGCCGATGCAAACTCTGTCTCAAATTCGTGGTGCAAATCTGGCGGGAGAACATTCCAAGTAATTTGACCGTGACAGGAGGAATGGTGCAAGTCAACTTTTTCCTTAGCCCGTGTTGTGCGGCTGCTGCGGCCTTGCTCAAACACCGCTTGCAACACCCGCAGCACCAGCAAATCGGCGTAGCGGGAAAGCGGCGAAGTGCAGCGCGTGTAACCCTCTGACAGCGCCAAACCGAAGTGCGGCTTGGGAGTGGTGCTGTAAACAGCGGGTTTCATGGTGTCTTCTAGCAGGTAGGTGAGAACTCTTTCGGACTTAAGGCCGGCAAACTGCTGGGTAAATCGCTGAAAGTCCAAGGGCAAAACTTCTTCTTCGGTTTCGAGATACAGTTCGCCTCCGAGGTTGTTGGAGAGTTTGATGAACTCTTGAATGTCTGCCGGATCTGGCATCGGCTGGACGCGGTAAATTGCTGGGACTCCCAAGGCTTGCAGGTGGGTGGCGACAGCTTGGTTGGCGAGTACGACTAACTCGGAGACAGCAGACTGGGCGGGGGGAGCGACTGCAAAAGCTCCTAATTCGCCTTCGTCGTCGAAGTGAGAGTTAGCATCGGGCAAATTTAGTTCAAAAGCTCCTCGCTTGAGCCTTGTCTGTCTGGCAGCCTGTGAGGCAGCACCGAGTTGATCTAGGAAAGGACGGAGGGTGGAGGATAAAGGGTGCTCTTCGCCATCGCCTGGTTCGAGAATTGCTTGAGCTTGTTCGTAGGTGAGGTGGTAGTCAATTTGAATGACGCTGGCTTGAATCTCGTATTCTAGGAGTTCTCCTGATTCGTCTAGGGTCAGCAGTATGCTGAAGGCCAGCCGTTCTGTGTCTGGCAGCAGGGAGCAGCGCTCATTGAGGGTTTCTGGCAATACGGCGATGATTTTTTCTCCCAGATGGGCGGCGGTGCCTCGCTTGCGGGCTTCGCGGTCGATCGGGGTTTCTGGCTGCACGTACTCGGCGGCGTCGCTGATGTGGATTCCTATTTGCCAGCGGCCGGGCTTCAGGGTTTCGATCGACAAAGCGCGTTCTACTGGCGGATCGGAGAGGAATGCTGTCGGATCAAACTCCTTTTCGCCTCCTCCTTCGGAGAGATTTTCCTCCTGGGCTTGAGGGGTATCGTTTTCGCTGTTGCTTGTTCCCGGTTCGTTTTTGCTGAAGCTAACAGTCAGAATGTTACGCAAGTCTAGCCGTTTTTTGATGTCGGTTTTTTTGACTTTGCTGGGCAAATTTTCGGCTGCTTTGATGACGGCGGCGGGGAACGATCGCGGCAAGTCGTGTTTGCAGCATACGATGTCGAGGTCGTCCGCGGCTTCGGCGTCGGAACCTAGTACCTGTACTACTTTGCCGACTGGGCGATGGGTGCCGAGGGGGTAGCGTTTGACTTCGACGTGTACTAGGTGGTCGATCGCCTCTTGGAGATTTGTGCCGTTTGCGAGCAAGTCTAGTTCAAACAGCAGGCGATCGTCTAGGGGGATTGCTCTGTAGCTGACGCGGCCGGTGGGGGTGGCGGTTTGCTTGACTCGCGCGAGTACCGAGGGGTTGGCGCGTTCGAGGATGAGCATGACTTCGCCTTCGGGCGATCGGCGGCGGCTACCTTCTTTGATGATTTTGACTAATACTCGATCGCCATTCCAAGCTGTCGAGAGGTGACTTTCCCGCACATAAACGTCTTCAGAGCCTTCGGCGTCTTGAATTGCAAAGCAAAATCCTTTGCTCGAACAGCGCAGTTTTGCTTCTACTACGTCGTCTTCAGCTACTCGGCGATAGCGGCCTTTGTCTTTGACTAATATGCCAATTTTCTCTAGAGCTTCTAATGCAATTTGAAGTTTGAGTTGACTGGTGGCGTCGTTGCAGTCGAGTTTTTTCTCCAATGCTTTTGGGGCCACTAATTTGTCTTCTGTAAAATTTGCCAGCAGTGCAGCGATAGAAAATTCCATGTAGCGATCGATCCTCTTGTTTCCAGCAATTAGTCTAATTTTGGCGAAATCAGCCGCACCCCCTCGGGCCCTCGTAGTGCCTGCTTCCCAACAAATGCGCGGGTTGATAGGTGGAGACGCGAGCACAGCCACCTTGTTTCATCGCGAGGTTTTTTTGAGATTCTCTCCCGACACCGGCTTGGTGCTAATTGTCTGCTGTCTGTCTTGAACTGACTGCTGACGGTGCAGACAAATGTCCCGCACGCTATTCCCCAATACAATTTTTGAGCGTTGGTTTGTTTGCTTTTAGGTCAGCAGCGCCGAGCACTTCGCGAATTAGAAAGCCTCTGTCGGTTCTTAAAAGATGGCTCGATACTGAAAGCAACGGCTTGAGTCGAGGATGAGCCGATGGAGGGATGGAGATGGAGAAAATGTGCATTTCTTCCTTCTGCCTTGTTTCCTTCTGCCTTGTTCCTTCTTCCTTTTGAAGTGCCTCTTGCCTCTTGCTTTAGCAAAGAACTTACCGGATCAAGGCAAAATTGCTAGTAGCTCGCCGCTGCGATGCCCCTATTTTTTGCACGCGATCGGCCCTTGCGGACAGAGGTGCAACGAGCGGGTCGGGAGCAATCTGTGCTGTAGAAAGTGCAGGTACGCAAACCGGAGACTTTTACTACTTTTGCTTAGTTGCTGTGTCATCTCCTATAGGTAGAAATGACGCCCGATGCTTGTTAGCTTAAACCGCTGGATGTGGCATGGGGTTTAGTGGCGTGTAAGGTTGCGCGGATGACTCACCTTTAATTTATTGTATGTTGAATAGGTGCTTTCAGAAAATTGTTTTCTCTGGGCTGTACTACACTTAAGTCATAAGCCCCTTCTGGTTTCGGGGTCAAAAAATTATGTTTGCTGAATTTCGCGCCCTTTATCCCGCTGGACAGTTAATTTGTGAGTTGCTGACTGTTCATCACGGTAAGTTTGTTGTTCGCTGTCTGGTTCAGGTTGACGGCAAAACTCTTGCTACTGCTATGTCGGCTGCTGAGTCTGTTGAGGATGCTGAAGACCGCGCCCGGTTGCGAGCGATCGCTGTCCTTGGATCTGCTGCGCCCGATCGTGCGATCGCGAGTGTTGATCCGGCTCCGGTTGCTCCGGTTGCTCCGGTTGCTTCGGTTGCTGCTGTTCCCCCTCCTCCTGCTGTTTCCCCGGTTGCTGCTGTTCCCCCTCCCCCTCCTCCTGCGGTTCCGGTTCCTGTTGGGCCGACAAGTGTTCCTCTTCCGGTTCTAGAAATGCCTGTTGCTGACAAATTGCCTGAAACACATCAAAGCAATTTTGTCAAGACTGAAGCGAAATTAAATGAAGAGCCGATCGCACCTGTACCGGAACCGCTTCCTCCAACGGTCGATCGCGTCGAGGCTACTGGATTTGTACCGAAGCAGTTAGACTCGGACGCTTGGCTTTCTTCTAGCTACGGCGAACCACTTCAGGAACTGGATGTACCGACTTCTAGCCAAAGTGAACTGCTACAGGGTGCGGCAGAACTCAGGGAATTGCAACCGATCGCAGTGGGAATTCCGAGCGATGCGATCGAGGATAATTCTGATACGATCGCCGAAATAGACGCCATCCTCAAACGCCTGCAATGGAAGAAAAAACAGGAAAGCGACTGTCTGGAACAAAATTACGGCAAGTCGTCGCAGAGAGAGCTTTCTAGCGAACAGTTGGTAGATTTCCTAGAATATCTGGAAATCTACAGCAGAACTACTGAGGAAATCAAGCGGTTGGGCTGGACTGCCAACCAAGGAAAAGATTATCTCAAACAAGGTTATGGCAAAGAAGCGCGCCATTTCTTAAATCAAGTAGAATTGCTCGACTTTCTGCAATATCTCGAATCTTTGCCCTAGGAATTCGGCAACTAAACAAGGCGCTGGAGGCTATTAGATTAAAGAAACCGGGTTTTTTACAGAGATTAAGGTTGAGAACCAAAGATTAGGGTAAAAAACCCGGTTTCTCGCCCCCCGTTGCTCCCGGATTAAAGAAACCGGGTTTTTTACAGAGATTAAGGTTGAGAACCAAAGATTAGGGTAAAAAACCCGGTTTCTCGCCCCCCTTTTATCCATTAAAGAGCTACTTTTGAACGTTAAAAATTAAAAATCAAAAATGAAGAATATTTCCTCATTTTTGATTTTTAACTTTTTATTTAGACGACAGCGGCGATCGGGCGGCTGGCGGAAGGACGGCGATCGATCACTTGATCGACTAATCCGTAGTCCTTTGCTTCTTCAGCGGACATGAAGAAATCCCGTTCGGTATCTTCTTCAATGCGGGAAAGCGGCTGACCGGTATGGTTGGCAAGATGTTCGTTCAGGCGGCGTTTGTGGTACAAAATTTCTTTTGCCTGAATTTCAATATCGGTTGCTTGTCCTTGAGCTCCGCCTAGAGGTTGGTGGATCATAATCCGGGAGTGAGGCAAACTCATCCGCTTGCCTTTAGCGCCGGCACTCAACAGAAAAGCGCCCATGCTGGCTGCCAAACCGAGACAAATAGTGCAAATGTCGGGGCGGATGTGGTTCATCGTGTCAAAAATGCCCATACCTGCTGTTACCGAACCCCCTGGGGAGTTGATATAGAGGTAAATATCTTTCTCCGGGTCTTCGGCGTCTAAAAATAGCAATTGGGCAACGATCAGGTTAGCCAAGTCTGAGTCAACCTGTTGGCCCAAGAAGACGATGCGATCGCGCAGGAGTCGCGAGTAAATGTCAAAGGCGCGTTCGCCGCGACCGGATTGTTCTATAACTGTTGGGATCATTGACGCCTGCCTGCCTATTACGTATCTTTTTTTAATTTTAGCGATTAGGGCTCAGTTATAGTTAGCGATCGGTGGCGTGCGATCGAGAAATCGGCAAAATCCTTTAGCTGGGCGGGGTTGGGGCGGTAATTTGTCGAAATTGTGGCGGGGGTGCGATCGGATTTCCGATCCAAGGGCGATCGATGTTGAGGAAGCCGACATCAATAAACGTTAAATGTTGTTATGTGGCGATCGTATCATTGCGAAAACTCAAATCGCTCGATCGCCGCTGACACTAGCAAAATGGTCTAGAAACTCCGCAGGGCGAATCACCAACTTCGAGATCATCAAGCAGAATTTTCATCGGACGCGAGTGCCTATGGACACAAAATTTCCCCCTAAAATGTCGGGGTCGCTATGAACGATAGTAGCTGCCTATTGCAAAGAAAAGGTTGTGACATCAAGACAATCTTCATCCGTCCAGGTATCACTTGGCTCGACTACAGCGAGATTTGGCTGCGATAACTCGTTGAGGATAAGAGTTGCCAAGCGCAGCCGTTCTGTTAGTGACAAAGTGCGGACAACTTGGATATAGATTTCTGGAGCAGTGGTCGGCATAATACATCATCCTGCCTTGAAATTTAACCTAAACTGGTGTCTCGATCGGAATATCGATCCCCCTTTTCTCATATCATTAGAAGTGCGATCGGCAATCCTTCCCTTGATGCCCTCGGCCGTTCGGGATTTGCCCTGACCCATTGAATCCTTTGCTGATAGGTAACATTTAAATTAATCAAACTAATGAATAAAAATTTTTGGCTTGAACAAATTAAAAAAAGAGAAGTTTTTGAAAAAGCCTATGTCTATGCTATTTACTACCAAATCAAAGAAGATGCCTACTGCAACTTTATTGAAATAGCTTACTACAGACAAAATAAAGAAAAATTATTTAAAGAAATTGAATCATCTCTGGAAAATCCCAGTTTGTATGAACCAGAAACTGCGTTTTCATTCTATCTACCCAAATCAGATATGTTCTTCAGAAGGATGATATACACTCCATTCAAAGACTTAGTAATCAAATTTATTTTTGTATCTGTATTAGCTGAACTATTGGATTTTACGTTTGTTCACAATTGCTTTTCACATCGTCTTGATAGAAATATAAAAAATAAGATTTCCAAGAGATATTTATATATGCCTCACTATGCAGGATTTCAAGAGTTTATAGATTGGCAATTTGCCCAAGTCGAAAATAGCACTTGTCTGCTGAAAACCGACATATCATCTTTTTATGACTCTATATCTCATGAATATCTCCTGTCAGCAATTTCACAGAAACTAAACATAACTAATGAAAGTCATTTTATGATTCTATTTAGTAGGACATTGAAATTCAAAACTTGTTACTATTCAATGGTGGACGGAAAATTATGTGAAACATATAATAGCCAAGGTATACCGATAGGAAATTCAGCAGAAGGCTTTATAGCTAATATATTTCTTAATGAAGTGGATGAAGCATTATTCAACTTAGGTATAAATTTCGGCAGATATGTAGATGATTTTAGAGTTTTTACAAACAATAAAAGTGATTCATTAAAGGTGTTAATAATCTTACAAGAATTTCTTCTAAAAATAGGACTAAATTTGAATACTTCAAAAACCAAAATCATAGAAGCTCAAGAACAAATTATTAAATTCATTAAACATTCAAATAAAAGTGGCATTTATGGAATGCCCTGTCAAGAAGAGAGTTCTAATGAAAGCCAGCCCGAAAAAAAGCTAGATAAAACCCAAATCATTAAAGAAATTGATTCTAAACAAGCAAGTGAGCAATATGAGAAATTATATTTTTTAAAATATCCAAAGAAAGTTATAAAAATAAACGATATTGATGATGAAGATAAAGCAAAAAAATTCTGTGTTTTTTTGAATGGCATTAAATTAGGGGCGAAACTTGAAAATCAAGCATTTAGTCAGCAGATGGA
Source organism: Microcoleus sp. K1-B1 (assembly GCF_036704705.1). Lineage (NCBI taxonomy): Bacteria > Bacillati > Cyanobacteriota > Cyanophyceae > Oscillatoriales > Microcoleaceae > Microcoleus > Microcoleus sp. K1-B1. Next base: position 14,485 of record NZ_JAUBSH010000059.1, read on the forward strand.
ATCTCTTTATATATTGTCCAAAAAATACCCAAAACATTGGAGCTATTACTCTTGGTTGTGGGTAAAATTTATATCACAAAATTATAGTAATGATATTCAAAACATCAGCCTTAAATATCTTTTTAAAGTATTTGATGATGAACTTGTTAATGTATTTATCAAAACTAGAATTATTCATCATCTGGTTAATTCACGAAAGGGGGGCTTACCCTATATAGAAAGAATAGGGATGAATCAAAAACTCCGAAATAGAATTATTGAACATATAACTAAGTTAATGAAAATCAATTGTATCGCATTGCAGTTGAATTGTATATATGCTTATTATCTGATGTTCAGAGACCGCGATCATCGACATTTGCAAGACTTTGTATCTCATAACTTAAAGCGTCCCATACCAAAACCGATCCAACAGGCTGTTTATCAGATAGGAACTTTATATGAAAATCATTCTCCAGGGTTAGCTTCTTTTGAAGAGATTTTGGAAGAGAGTGAAATAGAATATGAATCTGAAGACTTGAATTGTCAGTAAAATTCCCATCTTAAAAATCAATATCTCGATCGGGAGGTTCATAAATAACAAGCAAGCTTTTTGCTCTTGTAGATCCCACATACCTATCTGCGATATCCCAATTACTTAATATCAAATTCTTTTCTTTTTCAAAAAATAACATTATAACATCACTTTCTAGTCCTTTATACATCCCTATATTCGACCAATGAATAGTATTTTGATCTTTATCGGAAAATGAATATGGCTTAAGATAAAAACGAGCGATATGCGAATATTGTGAAAGTAGGGACTTTGATGATGGATACATATCAGTTAATATAACTATCTGAGCCGGAGAAACATTCTCCTTATTCACTAGATCGGTAATATCTTTTTCTAATAGACTAAAGATATCATCTGTCTTTTCATATATCTGATGTATTACTTCTCTTCCTTCAATTAATGAACTCTTTCTTTCATAAATACAGGATACAAATTTTTCGGCATGTTTGAAGATTTTGTGAGTATTTCGACAGTTTTTATTTAAGACAGTCGGGTTTACTTGAAGGGCGCATCTATTTGCATTTTTGGAAATTTTTTGATTACTATCTTGAAAAATGTAGAATATTCCCTCATCAGGAATCAACTGTTTCAAATCGTTAATTTCCTTTTGCTCAAAGTCTTGTCCTTCGTCAACGATGATTGCTGTATACTCAAATGTTAACTGAGATTTTTGGGGTTGTATTTCTTCATAACTATAAACTACACAGTAACCCTCTGTAATTTCATCTTGTAAAGCAGCAGCGAGATAAAGAGAAAGATTATTAGATTTACATATTACGAGCGTTCTAACCTTATGTTGGCATAACCTTCTTGCTTTTTCTATAGCTAACTGAGTCTTCCCTGAACCAGCACAGCCCAAAACAATGCACTGAGAATGGAAGCACAAATTATTCAAGATATCGAATTGCTGTTCGGTTAATTGCAGAATTTCTTGGTTGTTTTCACCAATATCATTAACAATATATTTTTTGAACACTGTACTTGGAGATATGAGGTTAATGATTGAATCTGTCCGCTGCTGTCCAAGTTTTGGAAAATTTCCTGCCGCTCTATAATAATCGAAAACAGAAGATATCCAGCCACTAATATTTCCTAACTGAGGACGTAAAAGTAAGATTTCTTGAGGTGCTTCCGAGGGTAGATTATTTGCCACGTCATCCATATCAGGAAAAGCCACACATTGTCCAATACAAAAATATTTATTTTTAAATTCGTCGTGTTTACTGAGAAAATCCAAAAACTTATACTTAATTTCTCTAGCTTGTTGAAAAGGAGATATCTTCATCTTGTATTGGTTCTGATACCATGCCATATTCAGATGATCGTAGGCGATCTGCCCTCCTTTGGCTTCTAGTATAATAATTCCTCGATCGGGATGAATAATGATGAAGTCAGCTTCCCTATCTTGAACGATATATTTGATGTGCTGCCACCATGCTCCATGAAAAACAACGTAGTCATCACTCAAATTTTTTTCAAAAATCTGGAATAGAGTCTTTTCTGCGTAGCTCTTAGTTGTTGATGATAATTTTTGAGGAATCATTCTTGCCATAACTATTCACCTCTTCTCTTTTTAGATGACTACTACTTTATTGGTAAGTTTTTATATACTATTTGGAGAATAATTTTTATGGTGTATATTACCGCAAAAGGCTTTTGTATGTCAAGCCCCATTAGCTACTACTTGTCAGAGGAAGTCTCCCTTTCAAGCATCTAGTACCTCGCACACTCCGATTCAAGTAGATCAGGCGCTAGCCAGAAAAGAGTTATATCCACTACATACTAAACTACTCAAATTTTAATCGCCCAACCTCGGCGATACATTCCATACAAAATTAACCACCAAAATAATACCGCAGTCACGGCAAACGCTAGGGAACCATTCAGCGGCCCCGCCCACGGCACAAACCAGTTTTCATAAATCCAACTGTAAGTTGTTGGAGCATTTTCTCCAGTACCGATATGAGTTTTCAACAGGATTCGGGCGACGATACCGGAAGCAACAAACAGGAAAATTGCATTCACTCCCATGATTTCAAACGGCCTCTCCCATTTCCAATCGCGCACTTCAATTGTTTCGTAGCAAGCGGCTAGCATTAGCAACGCCCAACCTGCGGTAAAAACTACATAGGAACTCGTCCAAAGTTGTTTGTTGATTGGAAATAAAAATCCCCACAAATGGCCGATTACCACGCAACTGAGGCCGCAGATTGCTAAGTTGATACTGGTGCGGGTTTTGATTTGCTGTACTCGCAGCCACTCTCCTGTAAAGTAGCCGATCAGGACTGTAACGGTTGCGGGTAAGGTACTCAATAATCCTTCGGGATCGAAGGGGCCGCCTTTGTAGAGGTGTTGGCTACCGAGAATTAGCCGATCGACATATCCCCCTAAATTTCCTTCTGGCGTGAGTTCGCCGGCAGTGTACCCCCCTACAGCAAATACGGTTAGTGCGCCCCAATAGCCCAAAATAACGGCAACAGCGAGCAGTTTTTGATTGCGGGGGGAAAGCTTGAGAATGGCGATCGCACTGATGAAATAAGCTAAGCCGATGCGCTGCAATACTCCCATGATGCGGATTTTACTGAAGTTTTCCACTGGGGCGCTGTTGAGAAGTACGTCAAGGGCGATCGAAGATGTATTTAGCAGCAATCCTAATATAAATAGAATCGCGGCGCGGCGCGCAATTCGCCCGTAAATATTTGAAGAAGGAAGAAGCAAGAAGGAAGAAAAAAGAGGGTTTTTGGCAGATTCTGATTTTTCCTTTGTTTGTGTAATTTTTGAAATTTCTATTCCGGTTTTTGGATAATTTTGAAGATATTTAGACAGCGAGAAAGACATCGCGCAGCCAACGATGAACAAGAAAAACGGAAATACTAAATCTGTCGGGGTGCAGCCGTGCCATTCTGCGTGCTCTAGCGGTGGATACACCTGTGCCCAACTACCGGGGTGGTTGACTAGAATCATCGAGGCGATCGCAATTCCGCGAAAAACATCAAGGGATTTGAAGCGCATAAATTAAGTTATTTGTTCACTGTTCACTGTTCACTGTTCACTGTTCACTGTTCACTGTTCACTGTTCACTATCTTAGGTGATGCCCATTTCCTAATTCTTTTCGGCCCAACGCCCAATGCCCAACTCCCAACTCCCAATGCCCAATGCCCCATGCCCCATGCCCAATGCCCCATGCCCAATGCCCCATGCCCAATGCCCCATGCCCCATGCCCTATTCCCTATATCTCTATCCCTTCCAGAGTCATAATGACTGCATTCTTCATCAACATATCGCACCTTTCTGCATAAAAAGATGCTGCCTTATCATACTTGTTGATTTGCAAAACGCGCAGAAACATTTGCCTTGCTTGCGCGAATTGCTGCTGGTAGTGAAAAAAAATTCCCTGTTCAAAATAAGTTTGAGTTTGTGCTTTTAGTTCGATCATTGTCGGCGAGTCGCCATCGTAAATTTCAAATACCGCAACAGGTGTTTGTTTTCCTTTGACTTGAACGCGATCGAGAAATCGGCACTTGTAATGTTGAGGATCGTCTATCCGGCAAAGGGTTTGGACGCTAGCTACAATAGCAACTCCATAAAGCTTTGTCAATCCTTCCACACGGGAAGCTAAATTAACAGCATCAGAAATCACCGTACTTTCCATTCGTTCCGCTTCGCCAATCGTACCTAACATTAAAGTCCCCGTATGCAAACCAATCCCTATCGAAATAGGTTGATAGCCACTGTTTTGCCTGTGTCTGTTATAAATTTTGACTTGCTGCTGCATCTCAATAGCTGCTTGCACAGCATCTTCAGCCCTGTTAGGAAACAAAGCCATAATTCCGTCACCAATATATTTATCTATAAAACCGTTATACTCGCGGATCACTGGGCCAACTCGGCTTAAGTAAGAGTTAAGAAATTCAAAGTTTTCTCGGGGAGACATACTTTCGGACAGACTGGTAAATGAGCGAATATCGGCAAACATAATCGTCATTTCTGCTTGTACAGAGTCTCCTAGTCTGGCATCAACAATGCTTTCTCTTTTGAGAAATTTCAAAAATTCACGGGGAACAAAACGGGCAGATGCAGCAGCAATTTTTTCTAGTTCGCTTTTGCTGGATTCGATTTGATTGAGCGATCTAAATGCTCTCAGTGCAGTGACTACTGTGGTAAATAATTTTTTGTTAGTAAGTTCTGTTTTGGTTTTGTAATCATTGATATCGTAGCTGACAATTACTACATCTTCTGGTACTTGTCCGGGCTGTCCAGTGCGTAAAATAATTCGCACAATTTGATTATTTAAAATATCGCGGATGTATTTAACTACTTCCAAGCCTGCTTCTTCTGTTTCCATAACTACATCGAGTAAAATCAATGCTATGTCGTAGTTATTTTGGATAATTTCTTTAGCTTCTTTTCCTGAGTAAGCGCTGATAAATGTTATAGTCTTACCTTCAAATTTAAAATCATTTAAGGCTAGTTTAGTAATATTATGAATTTCTATTTCATCATCTACAATTAATATTTTCCAACTTTCTTCTAGCGGTTTTTGTTCCGCCTCGTCTTCCTCGGCAAATATTAATTCATCGTCCCCCGCCCCGATTAATTCGTCATCGCCTGCTGCCAACAGGTTTTTACTAGCTTCTGACATTTATCGTTCTCCTATATAAAACTTATATCCATGTTGGCGGTCTAATAACTAATTGCTCATTTTAGCGGGAAATTCAATCATAAATCTTGTGCCTTTATTTACTTGACTTGTGCAGCTAATTGTGCCTTTTAGCTTTTGAGTAACAAGGTTATAAATAATGTGCAGTCCCAATCCCGTGCCTCCCTGACCTCTTTTGGTGGTAAAAAATGGTTCAAAAATTTTACTAAGATTTTCTGGGTCAATTCCTTTGCCGTTATCGGCATATTCAAATATTAGCCGATCGCCCTCTAGTTTGAAATCAAAAGCCAGAACTCCTTCGTCTTCTACATCGTAGGCGTGAATTAGCGAATTCAACACCAGATTTGTCACAATTTGACACACTACGCCGGGATAACTGTCCACTACAATATTTTCATCACACTTAATCTCTATTTTGTGCTTAGTTCTTTTGAGTTTGGCACTTAAGGATGTCAAAATTTCCTCTAGATAGTTTTTAACATTAAACGTGCGTTTTAACTCGCTTGACTGATCCACAGCTACTTCTTTAAAACTGTGAATCAAGTCGGCTGCCCGCGTGAGGTTAGATAAGATCATATTACTGCTTTGCACGGCGGTATCCAGAAACTTTTCTAACTCGGAACGTTTTATTTGGCCGTTACTGTAAACCTCAAAAAACTTTGTGGCTTTTTCAGCAAGCAGGGAGGCGGCGGTGATGCCGATGCCGATGGGAGTATTGATTTCGTGGGCAACACCTGCAACCAACCCTCCTAGGGCAGCCATTTTTTCCGATTCTACCAGTTTATTTTGAGCCGATTTTAAGTCTTCTAAAGTTTGGGAAAGTTCGGAGGTACGCTGCTGTACTAAATTTTCGAGATTCTGATTAAATTGGTGCAAGTTGGCGTAAAGTTGGGCATTTTCGATGGAGATAGAAATTTGAGAAGACAGCAGTTTTAATATTTCTAACCTGTCTTGTGTAAAAGCGCCTGTAGTCAGATTGTTTTCTAAATATAGAATGCCAGTGAGTTGGCCTTGATTAATTAACGGAGTGCAAAGAATTGATTTAGGTTGAACTGCCATTATATAGGGTGTGCGAGTAAATTGTCCTTCGCGGCTGGCATCGTTTAAAACTATACTTTCCTGGGTGCGGGCGACGTAATTGACAACTGCAACTGCCAGCAAAGTTACTTCTCGATCGTCGGGTACAAAATCTATCGGAATTGATTGCATGACAGCAACGCGATCGACATCTACAGATCCTGATGCTTCAATCACCCATTTACCCTCTCTTTCTAGTATTAAGAAGCCTCTTTGCCCCCCAGCATTTTCAATAACAATTTTCATCATTTTTGCCAGCAGTTTGTCTAGAACTATTTCGCCGGCTAAGGTTTGCGAGGCTTTAACTGCTGTGGTCAAGTCTAGCACGCCTGCACTGTCGTTCGTAGTGGAAGCGCTGCTGGTAGATTTGTGAGTTTCAATATTAGTTGAAACCGAGCCTGAAGTTAGCAAGTGCGAGTATTTGGATTCTAAATGCGCTGCTTTAGCTGTTGCTCCCCAGCGCTGATAGCAATAACGCGCTTCTGTCAAGTAAGTTTTAGAATTTTTTTCTCGTCCTATGGATAGATAAAATGCTCCTGCCAATTCTGCTGCTAGTGCTTGTACTTGTATGTACCCGTTTTCTTGAGCTCCTTCAATTGCGCGATCGTAATATTCCATTGCTCTCACAACATTTCCCAAAACACGAGCTTTTTCTGCCGTAAGTAAGTCGCATTTGTGCTGAAGATTCATGGGCGCATAAAGCGCTTTTTGTTGCAGTTTTTTCCGGTTACTGACAGCGTAAAAAATATGCTCTTCTTGTTCCTCCTCTGTTGCAGATGGATAGGCAGCTAGGCGGGCTAGAGAATCGTAAAACTGGTATTCAGAAACATTAATAAATCCTGCAACTCCGTCTAAATATACTTCGGCTTGCGCTGAACTTTCTAGTGCTGTAGCGGTATCTCCAAATAAATATGCTAGTATTAATTTTTGCAAATAAAAGTGCTGTAGTCCCACCCGATCGTTAGCTTTCAACAGCAGCGACAACAATTTTTCTTCGCTGTATGCTTCACCTAATACAAAGTGTGGACTTTCCAATTTCCCCATCAATTGCAAAATAGTTTGCCGATATATTTGATTCCAAGTCAATACAGTTTCTTGCTTGAGTTGAAACAGCAAATGGTTGTAACTTACCATTCTCCGTTCCAGTTGGGACAATTCTTGACCGATGAAATACAAAGACTGACAAATATTTACGGCTGAATATCCGACACTTTCTAAATCCCCATTTTCTAGCGCGCTTTGATAGGCGTCTTCTAATAGCGGCAAAGAGTCTTTAACGTGATGCTTGCCGTTCATCAAAATGAATGCTACTAAATTAAGCGTTTTGCTTTTGAATTCTAACGCATTTAATCTCTCGCTCAAATTTAAAGCTAATTGACCGAAGCGATCGCCAGATTCAATATCTCTAACTATTCCTTTTAAAATTGCTCCGTAATTAGCATAACCGAAGGCTGAAAAAGTAGAGTTTCCGTAATTAATAGATAAATTAACTTGCTCGCACACAATCAGTGGCAGCAGCACAGGTTCAACTATAAATGTAGCTGAAAACATACTGGAAAGCACGCGCATAGTTGCTAACTTGTGCGGATTTGTCATAATCGGCAAGTCAATTAAATCTTCTATATTTTTTTCTGTTAAATAAGCTGCCGTTTTAGCCATTGCTTGCTGAATGTGGAGGGGAATCGGCGATTCGGGAAAGTTGATTCCTAACATTTTTAGTGCTTCTCGACCAATTTTTACCGATTCTTGGAGTTTCGTTTGCATCGCACAAGCTATGATTCTGATTTCAAAGACTTTGATTTTGTCTAGTTCATTTTTTGCGTGTTGCAGGACAATTCTCGCCCATTTTTCCATTGGTTCAAAGTCTGTATTTAGGTAAGCAGCTTCTGCTGCTGACTCGTAGAGTGCCAGAGTTAAGTCGTAGTCAGTTTGCCAACTTTCGGGGGGCAGCAGTTCAATACCTGCGGTTAAATATTTGAGGGCAAGTTCGTAAGCTGCACTTGCTTTTGCTTTGCGACCGGCAATTAAATTTAATTGGCATAATTGAAATTGTTCTAATGGGCTGCTGATGATTTCTTTGGCTGAATTTAGTTGGTTTACGGTATCAAAAATATGCTCTTCTAATTGCTCTGGTGGTGCATTTTGCAGTAAAAAATTGCCTATTTTTAGATGAATTTCTTGTTTTTGATAATCGGATATTAAAGCATAAGCTGCTTGCTGCACCCGCTCATGCAAAAATTTGTAAGTTGCGCTAGGAATATCAGACACTGGTAGGGAAAATCCATCGGTAAAATCTCTAGATATTGTGTCTGTTACTTCTGTGCTTGCTGCTAGTGTGATCGGAATTTTGTAGGCGTTATTCACGAGCAAAATCAGACCGGACTGAAGTGCCTCACCGAGGTCTGTTGCTGCGGACGCCAGAGGTTTTTCGGCGAGTGTTGAGAGAATTTTTAAATCAAATTTGTTCCCGATACAAGCGGCTAATTTAAGGAGTTCCTGGGTATTCTCTGAAAGTTTCTGAATGTTATCTATCATTAATTCTACAACATTGTCAGTTATTCCCATTTCTTGTATTTGTTCGATATCCCACTGCCACTCGCCTGTGACATGGCATTTTTTCACAATTTGCTCTGAGATTGGTGGCGCTAAGCCCGACAGGTTAGGTTCAGCTAGCTCGACTACATTATTCGAGGGTGAAAGTTTAAATTGAATCAAACTTTTTGAGTAAAGAAATTTTATTAATTGAGTTAAAAAGAATGGATTTCCAGCGGTTTTTTGCCAAAGCAATTCTGCTAAACTTAGGGATTTTTCGGGGGCGCAGTTCAAAGTATCGGCCACGAATTGGTTGACGCTGCTTATCTCTAAAGGCGAAAGGGCGATCGCCCTCACAGTCCCGCCTGCTTTTTTAATTGCTTCGGCGGTCAGCATTAGGGGATGATTTGCATCTACTTCCTGCTCTCTATAAGCTCCAATTATTAATAAATATTGAGTTCCCAGGTCAGTTGCTAGCAGTTCTATTAACTTGAGAGATGCTGAATCGACCCACTGCAAGTCGTCCAGGAAAATTACTAGGGGATGTTCTTTTTGAGTAAAGACGCGGATGAAGTTTTGAAATACTAAATTAAAGCGATTTTGAGATTCATTTGCTCCTAAATCTGGGACGGGGGGCTGCGGCCCGACAATCAGTTCTACTTCGGGAATAGCTTCAATAATTACTTGGCAGTTGCCGCCGATTGCTTTTAAAATTTTTTGTTTCCATACATGGATTTCTGCGGCATTTTCTGTGAAAATTTGCCGCAACAAATCTTGAAAAGCTTGGAGCAAAAAAGCGTAGGGAATATCGCGTTTAAATTGCTCAAACTTGCTGTCAATAAAATATCCGTTTTCCCGCCGACTCGGCTTGTAAAATTCATATACTAACGACGATTTGCCCACACCTGCTGAACCCGAAATCAGCACGATTTCTGTATTGCCCCGCCTCATCTGCTGGAAGATACTGAGAAGCATATTAACTTCTGCTTCTCGCCCGTAAAATTTTTGGGAAATTTGCAGGTGACTTGACTGATCTTGCTCGCCGAGGGTTATGTGGGAAATTTCGCCTGTAGTTTGCAGTTGAACGAGACAATTTTCCAAGTCGTACAAAAGTCCGAAAGCACTTTGATACCTGTCTTCGGCTGTTTTTGCTAAGAGTTTTATGACGATATCGGAAACGACTTGAGGAATCTCCTTGCTTCCTACTTGATTGATTCTGCCTTCGATGCTTTTGCTTTCTACTTTTTGCTTTCTGTTTTCACAAGGAGAAACTGGCGTTTTGGCAATATGGCAGTGTACTAATTCCATAGGATCGATCGCCTGAAAAGGCAATTCGCCACAAAGCATCTCATAAAAGGTGACGCCTAAAGAATAAAAATCGGTGCGATAGTCGATCGCCCGATTCATCCGTCCCGTTTGTTCAGGAGACATATAGGCGAGAGTGCCTTCGAGTAAATGGGGATGGCTGGGGGCGGGGTTTTCGCCCGGTAGCAGGGAGGCGATCGCAAAATCAGCAATCTTAACATCTCCTGTCTCGATATTGACAATAATATTGCTGGGTTTAATATCCTTATGGATGATGTGGTGTTCGTGGAGTTGCCCAATAGTTTCTGCTAATTTGATGCCAATATGAAGAAATTGTGGTAACTCTAGCTGCTTGTTGCTGAGAAAGTCTTTTAGGGAAATACCACCAAAATCTTCTAAAACTAAAACCGGAAAGTGATTGTATGTTTCTATTTTGTAAAGCTTGACTATTCCGGGGGAATTCAAATTTTTAAGAATTTCGGATTCGTGCAGCAGTTGGGATATTTGGGCTGGGTTAGGGTATGGTGCCGTGAGAGTTTTGAGGATAACGGGTTTTTGTTCCTCAAGCTGCATACCTCGATAAATAACTGTGTGAGAGTTTGTATAAAGTTCTTCGTCAATGCGGTATCCAGGGATAGAAATCATGATATATGGGGGTTATTTCAAAGAGGCGGTTACACAATTTTAGATTTTCGATTTGAGATTGGGAATGATTGATGATATAAGGGTTTGGTTCGCGGGCTTAGAATTACATTATTTTTGACCACAAGTATTATTAAGTAAGTGAAAATACACATCACCGGTCGAGTGCGGTTTTTACGGCAGTAAACTGGCTACTATTATATAGCTTAGCTAAATCCATCCCTAAAGAGTCCTCCTAAATACTTTTTTTGTCGCTTATTTAGTTATCTATATTTTAGTATTCAAAAAATCAGAAGTTGCACTTTGCTATCCCACCAGTGCCAAAATAAACGGGTGCGTGCAAATCAACAGCTAAAATCTAAAAAAATCATGCAGAATATAACTGCCTCAAATCCAGCTAATGCGACCGATCGCGCTTTTGGCACCGCAGACATTCAATTGCTGGTAGTGGATATAGACGGCACGATCGCAGGTTTGTCAAATACCATCCGAGAACCAGTCAAGCAGGCAATTTTGGCGGCTGAGTCGCGGGGAGTGAAAGTGGCCGTCGCTACGGGCAGGATGTACCGATCAGCTTTGCGTTTTCACCGCGACATCGGCTCAACATTGCCACTGATTTGCTACCAGGGCGCGTGGATTCAAGATCACGCGACTCAAAAGCGGCTGCGGCACTTGCCGCTGTCGAAACAAACTGCTCTGCAACTGTTAGATTATTTTGAAGAACCGCATTTGCGACCCCTGCTTTCGATCCATTTCTACATTGACGACCAACTTTACGTGCCGGAAATTACCGCAGCTACCCGAATTTATGCCGAAAGATCGGGCATTGAACCAATGGTGATTAAAGATTTGCGGCGAGATCTTCCGGGGGAACCGACGAAAGTTTTGGCATTGTGCGAGAATCCGGGGGTACTCGACGGCTTGCTCAGCAGTATGCGACTGCGCTACACGCCTGCGGAGCTTTATTTGACTCGATCCGTTGCTACTTTTTTTGAGGCTACGCATCCTGTGGCGAATAAGGGAGATGCGGTGCAGTATTTAGCGGAGGAACTTTTGGGTTTGCAGGCGGCGAATGTGATGGCGATCGGCGACAATTTTAATGATGTGGAAATGATTGCCTATGCGGGTGTGGGCGTGGCGATGGGCAATGCTCCTGATGGCGTGAAGGCTGCTGCTAATTGGGTGGCGCCGGATGTGGAGGAAGATGGGGTGGCGGCTGCGATCGAACAATTTGTTTTGGGCGATCGTTGATATTTGTAGCACCAATACCGCAGGGGCGGGTTTGCCAACATCTGGATAAAATCTAGAGCGACCCGCCCCGACCCAGCGACAATTTATTATTATATAACTGTCTAGTTTTGACTTCTATGCAATCAAATTTTGATGATCTAAAAAGATCCACATTTTCGGATTTTTCCCGATCGAGTGGAGTCAATTACTTTTTTTGCAAGATCAGAATATTTATTTAACGAACCGCGAAGACGCTAAGAACGCGAATGAAGAATGGAAGAAAGCGGGGCGGGCTTACCGATCTTCTGGATGTGAATTAGAGATAATTTAAAACTCTTAAAAATGCCTTGCAACAGAAAAAGCACCGACGACTGGCCGTGTTTCGTCTCGGTGCTTCTTCTGGTTCGCTCCTCACACGTCCATCAATATAGCTGACTCAGTAAATTGTGTCAATACTTTTTCCAAAAATTGTTTTTTGAGTCGGCTGCTGCGGGGGTGTCGGTGCGGTGGAGCGAGGCCAAACTATTGCAATGCAAGGGTTTGACTCGATCGCCCAAGGGTTGCCTCGATCGGAAAAATTTTACTTCACTTCCAGCAGCCAGTCCAAAATCAGAGCGTTGACTTCACTGGGCCGCTCGTCGTGGGGACAGTGGCCTGTGTTGGGAATTGAAACAAATTTCACTGGTTTATCGTTGGCGGCCAATTGTTGATAAATCTGGCTGCCGGCGATGGGCGTCCAGGGGTCGTCTGCGCCCCAAAGTACCAATAACGGACGATCGACTTTGGGCAGCAATTCTGACGGTTGAGGGCCTGGAGGGGCTGTGAGAATCGAGGCAAACACTTGTTGAGCTCCGGGCTCGCAGGAGGGGGCGTGGAGGAGTTCTACGAGTTCGTCAGTGATGGCTTCGCGGTTCCCGTAGACTTGGCGCAGGGTGTTGCGGATGCGGTGTTTTTGGCGGATGTTGTTGAAGACAAAGGGGCCGATCAGGGGCGATCGAACTAATTTAGTAAAAGTCCCCATCACTACTCGCAGCGGGAAATTCAGTTCGTCGGGCCGGTGGTTGAGCCCGCCAGCACAGTTGATTAAGACACCGCCTGCTGATATTTCTGGATGGTTGGCGACTACCATCAAACTCAGCAAAGCGCCGATCGAATTCCCGACAAATACCGCCGGTTCCTGTACCAGATCCGCCCAGAAATCAGTCAGCAATTCTTCCCACAATTCCAGAGTGTAATCTAGGGCTGGCTTGGCGGAAGCACCAAATCCCAGCAAGTCCAGCGCAAATACGCGATAGCCGCCGGCCGCTAGTGGGGGGATATTTTGCCGCCAATGTCCGATCGAAGCCCCAAATCCGTGAATCAAGATCAGAGGGCGGCCAGTTCCTTGGACGGTATATTGGATTTTGTGACCTTTCCAAGTCCAAATTAGCTTTTCAAAACTCGTTGCAGATACTAATTGTTGTGCAGTCACGGCTATTATGTAAAGTTTCGTTAACTACTTTCATCATAGCAGCACCATCTCTTTAGGAGCGGGCTAGAAGCAATGCCCCACAAGAACATTATTCCCAATGCCCAATGCCCAATGCCCCATGCCCAATGCCCGATGCCCCATGCCCGATGCCCGATGCCCCCTTTTTACTTTTTTTGTAGCAACCAATAAGTCATCATATTCCCCTTACCTTTTACCGGAATTACACCTCGCCTCTCAAACAAATACTTATCTTTCAAAAGCTCATAAGTAACATCAGTAACTTGAATTCTGCCGGCAAAACCCGTAGCTTCCATCCTCGCCGCTACATTCACCGTATCTCCCCACAAATCATAAGTGAACTTGCTCACACCAATTACTCCCGCAACCACCGGCCCGGAATTGATGCCGACGCGAATTGCCAGTTTTTCCCCTGTCTCGGCGCACAACTTTGCTATTTTTGCCTGCATTCCCAGGGCCATTTGGGCGATCGCCTCGGCGTGATCCTGTCTCGGCGTAGGCAATCCCCCGACTACCATGTAAGCATCGCCAATAGTCTTAATTTTCTCCACACCGTACTTTTCAGCTAACTGGTCGAAGTGCGAAAAAATCACGTTCAAGCGCTTTACCAACTCGGTGGGAGACATTCTAGCAGACAACTCAGTAAAGCCAACAATATCAGCAAATAAAACACTTACTTGGGCAAAACTGTCGGCGATCGTGCTTTGCTCTGCCTTCAAGCGTTCTGCGATTGGTTTGGGCAAAATGTTTAACAGCAACTTCTCGCTTTGTTCTTGTTGAACTTTTAGCGCTTCTTGCGCTAATTTGCGCTCTGTAATGTCAGAAACAGTACCCTCATAGTAGAGCAGCTCACCTTTTGAATCTCGAACAGCCCGAACATTTTCTGAGACCCAAATCCGGCGCCCGTCTTTGCGACATACCATAGATTCAAACCCCGAAACGGCATTTTCAGCATCCATAGCAGCCACAAATTCGAGGCGGCGTTCCGGGTCTACGTACAGTTGCTGAGCAATATTGTTAATCTCCGACATCAGTTCTTCTGGCGAGTCGTAACCGTACAATTTTGCCAAAGCTGGATTAGCGCTGAGATAGCCTCCTGAAGGCGTGCTTTGAAAAATGCCTTCCATCGCATTTTCTACAATGCTGTGATATTTTTCTTGAGCAATACGCAGCAATTCTTCTGCTTGTTTGCGCTGAATCAAAGAACCTAATTGAGTCCCGACCGCATTAAAAACGTCTATAAATCGTGCGTCTTTCCCAGCAGACGAAATTTTAAAGAAAACTAGCACTGCCAATACTTCATTGCCTACCAAAATCGGCACGCCAAAACCAGCTTTGAATCCGAGTTCTAGTGCTATTTTACTTCGGAGAAAATGCGGGTAGCCCTTGGAAATATCTTCTACCCATTCCGGTTGCTTGGATGCCCAAACTCGTCCCGGCAGCCCTATATTCATGGCAAATGTCAGTTGTTCGCTTTGCTTGCGGAACGCATCCATCCTCGCGTTGCTGGCATACCAGCCCCTGGCAGATTGCAGCACAATTCCTTCTGCATCGGGAATCCAAGCTTCTCCTACATCCCATCCGATTGTTTCGCCCACTTGGTGCAGAATTACTTCTAAAGCTGAGTGAAAGTCTACAGCTTCGCCGATCGCCCGCGTAGTTTCCAGCAAAAACCGGATTGATTCTTCAGCCCGCTGCCGTTCTGCGATTTCTTCCTGCAATCTAGAATTGCGATCGTGCAGTTCCCTAGCTTGCAGTTGCAGTTTGGATTGCAGCGAACGAAGGGAAAGTTGGTTTTGGACGCGGGCTAAGACTTCTTCTACTTGAAACGGTTTAGTAATATAATCCACTCCTCCTACTTGAAAAGCTTTAACTTTTTCCAGCACGTCATCTAGCGCACTAATAAAAATTACCGGAATATCTTGAGTTTTTTCGCTTAACTTTAACTGCTCACAAACTTCATACCCGTTCATTTGCGGCATATTAATATCTAGTAAAATTAGATCGGGAGGAGATATTTGTGCCCCTTGCAAAGCCAAGTGTCCGTTAATAGCCTTCCTGACATGATACCCGTAAGATGTCAGCATAGTGGATAAAAGCCGCAAATTATCCGGCATATCGTCAACGATCAGAATGTCTTTAGGAGTCGCTGGTAATGGATGGTCGTTCATCATAATATAATTGAGTTAAATCGATAATGATATCTATCCGAAAATTATCAACTAAATCTGTTAAAGCGTTAGCGAGATTTGCCTCAGTTTCGGGAATTGCCTTGATCAGTTCGAGGATGCGGTTGTCGTCCACACAAAGTGCTGCTCGGTGCAACTCGACCACCCAGTCTGTGGGCATTACACTCAAATCCTCGGTGGTCAAACTTTTAAGCAGCGTCGGTGTTGAAAAAGAAGTAGATAAGTTTTCTTTCTCATAAATATAACGCAGGTTGAGATGATGCGCTATCTTTTCAAAGAGTACCTCTTCCCGAAAAGGTTTACATATCAAATCGTTACAACCAGCAGACAAAATTATTTGCCGCTGCTCGTCAAAAGCACTCGCAGTCAAGGCAATAATTATTGTTTCTTTACCTTCTAGAGTTTTCTTAATCTCTCTTGTCGCTTCATACCCATCCATCACTGGCATCAGCATATCCATTAATATCAAATGCGGCTTCCAAGTTGAATGCAAAGCAATTGCTTCTTGACCGTTAGTTGCTTCCAGGACTTCAAATCCCAGGGGTAATAGCAGCTTAAGCAGCAGTTGGCGATTTTCCGCTACATCTTCAACTATTAATATCCGATAAGTGTCTTGTCCGGCTTCTAAAGCAATAACTTGTTTAATCGGCGGTTTTTCTTGTTCATCACTTTCTGTTACTAAGTTAACCCAGATATTAAAGCTGAAAGTTGTGCCTTGATCGAGTTTACTTTCAACAGCAATATCACCTCCCATAATTCGCACAAACTGTTGGCTGATCGGCAACCCCAGACCAGTTCCCTGCATGGATTTTCGACCTGTTTCGGTTTGTAAAAATGGCTTAAATAATGTGGAAATTTCTGAGGGAGAAATGCCGGGTCCCGTGTCGGCAATTTCAAAATACAATTGGTATTTTTTTTCTCCTGTGGCGTCTTTTTCAGCTTGGCTGCTGACGCGCAAAGTAACGGTTCCCTGCTGAGTAAACTTAATCGCATTGCCGACCAGGTTAATTAAAACTTGCCGCAATTTAGCTTCATCTGTTTGAATGTACTGCGGCAAATCATCGGCATTTTCAAAGATTAGGTGCAAACCTTTTGAGTTGGCTTTTAGTTGCAGCATTTCTTTGAGACTGTTGAGAAGGTTGTAGAGATTGAAGCGGCTGGGATTGATAGTAATTTGACCTGCTTCTATTTTGGACATTGACAAAACATCATTGATGAGTTCTAGCAAATGTTCGCCACTGCGGTTAATAATTTCTATGTATTCTTTTTGTTCTGCCGTGATAGAACTGTTGCGGGCCATGACTTGGGAAAAACCGAGAATGGCGTTGAGAGGTGTGCGGAGTTCGTGGCTCATGGAAGCTAGAAATTGGCTTTTGGCGCGGTTGGCCACTTCCGCGTTTTCTTTGGATTTCATCAGTTCTATGGACTGCCTTTGAGTGCGGGCGAGCAATTCCGCTTGCTGTAATGCTACTCCTAGCTGAGTACCTACATCAACTGCAACGTTGATTTCAGCTTCACTCCACTGGCGCGGAGCAGAATTTTGATAGGATGCAAGTAATCCCCAGAGCTTTTTGCCGGAAAAAATTGGTACAATAATGTAGGATTTAGCTTGAAATCTTTCTAGCAATTCAATATAACAATTATCGAAACCTTGCTTGTAAATATCTGGGACACAAAGGTAAGTTGTACCTCGGCTGTAGGCTCCGCCTTGGGTTTGTTGCAAATAGGTATCGCGTACTTCTTGTGAGGGGCTATCTAATTCTTTGACGACGCAACGGTCGCTGTTTAAAGCGCCTTCAGTAAGGTGAGAATCGATCTCCTGTGATTGGATGAAAGAAACCCACTTGCGGTCAAGGGATTCGGCTACAAATTCGCCACTCCAGTCTGGATTGAAACGGTAAATAGCGACTCGATCGCACTTCATGGTTTGGCGCAATTCTCGGGTTGTGGCGTGAAAAATTTCTCGGATATCTAAAGTTTGCCGCATTCTTTCAATGATGCGGGCGATCGCTCTTTGTCGTAAAGCACTTTCTTGCAGTTCGGTTTCTGCTTGCTTGCGTTCGGTAATATCTACAGCCATTAAAGCAATGCCGATTGCTGTACCGTTATCGTCAATTAGCTGAGTATTGTACCACTCGCAGATGATAATTCTGCCGTCTTTAGTCAGATTTTCGGTAGTGCTGCTGGATTTGGCATTCAAGTCATGATTGAAAATCTCAGATAATTGCGGGTGGTAGCTTTCAGGTACGATCAAATCGGAGGCGACTCGACCAATCGCTTCTTGCTCACTGTAGCCAAAAATAGCCACGGCTGCGGGATTCCAAGTGATAATTTCTAAATTGAGGTTTAACTCGATAATTGCGATCGGCGTTTGCTGCAATAAAAATGAGATTCTGTGTTGGGATGCTAGCAGTTTTTCTTGGGCTAATTTGCGGTCTGTGATGTCATTAGCAGTGCCGAGAATTTGTTTGGGTTTACCATCGCTTGTTCTGAGAAATACTGTATCCCAACTGTGCATCCACCGCCATTCACCGTTTTTGTGTTTCATTCGGTATTGACATTCAATGACCTCACCGTCTTTGGCTTCATCTACTTTGAGGATGCTTTCAAAGAAGTTGGGCAAATCGTCGGAGTGCATCAGAATTGGCATCATTGCTGTACCCATATCTTGTATTTCTTGGGTCGTGTATCCGAGCATCGTCGAAATTTGTCGGTTGGTATAAACATTCCGCTGTTCAATTACATCGTAAACGTACAATAGGTTGGGATTGGAATCGGCGATCGCTTGAATGAAGTGCTGGCTCTCTCTGAGTGCAGATTCTGTTTGTTTGCGAACACTAATATCTCGCGCCACGATAATCACTGAATCTGGAGTCAGCGGAGAAACTTTAGCATCGAGGCAAACTTCGCGCTCTCCGACTTTAAAGCTATATTCAACATTGATGGTTTGCTTCGTTTTTAGAGCTTGTTGGATGGCATTTAATACTAAATCTGCTATAGGTTTTGGCAAGACTTCATGGGCGGTTTTGTTAATCATTTCGCTTGGAGGTTTCACCAAATTTGTTGATGCTGTAGGGGCGATTTTGATGCAGCGCCCTTCTGCATTTCTCACTAAAACTGTGTCAGTCATGGCGGCAAAAATCGCCCGCAATTCTGTTTCCGATTCTTGCAGAGCTTGCTCAGCGCGGACGCGGGTGCGAATTTCTGCTTGCAGCACTTTATTTTGCCGATCGAGCTGCTGAATTCGGTTTTTTTCTCGTTCGATCAGTTTAGCTTGAGCGATAGCGAGCCCTACTTGAGCCGCCACAGCTTCTAATAAGTCGATTTCCTCAGAAGTCCATTCCCGGTAACGATCGCACTGGTGCAAACAGATAGCGCCGTTTGCCCTGCCTTGGTAAGAAGTGCGAATTGCCAGCATCGATTTTAACCCAACCTTCTGGCAAATCGGTTGAACAGCTTGCAACAGAGGGTCTGAATAAACATTGTTGGAGGCGATCGCCAGATCTTGTATCATCATTTGTATGACGTGAGGATTGCCCCAAATTGGAACAGGTACGTTCCGAATAGATTCACACTCCGGTTCGAGATACTCGGCCGCCAGAGGAATATCGACTTGGGGAGTAGTAACGTAAGTATGAATCAAACAGCGATTGACACAGAATGCCAGACCGATTTGAGTGGCAGCTATTTGAAATATTTGTTCTGGCTGCAAGCTTGAGCGAATTTCCTGAGTTATTTTTGCAATCAGCAATTCTCGCTGAACTTGCCGTTCTAAAGCAGCTTTAGCTCCAGCCATTTCTATTTCTGCGTGCTTGCGCTCGGTGATATCAAAAAGTACGCCATACCACACAATATCACCATTATCGCGCATTTCTGGCCGAGAATTAGATTGTAGCCATTTGAGTTTACCCGACGGTGTAATAATCCGCCATTCACAGGCAAAAGGTTCTAAAGTTTTGGCGCTAGTAGCAATTTGTTTTACCAGATATTCGTGGTCATCTGGATGATTTTGATCGAAGCACAAGTCGGAATTTTCTAATATTTCCTCAATCTCTAATTCGTAAATCTCCCGACAAGCATAACTAATATATTCAAACTTAAAACTTCCATCGGGCTTCTTGATAAATTGATAAAGAACTCCCGGTATATTGACCGCCAATTTTTGCAACCGCGCTTTGCTTTCCCGGAGTGATTGTTCTGTTCGCTTGCGAACTTCTACCTCTTGTTGCAGTTGGGCATTTTGCTGTTTTAATTGTTTTGATAGCTGTTGTATAGTCAATTGACTTTCGATCCGCACTAAAACTTCTTCCACTTGAAAAGGCTTAGTAATGTAGTCAACACCGCCGACTTCAAAAGCTTTGACTTTGTGAATAGTTTCATCAAAAACGCTCAAGAAAATAACCGGAATTTCCCTCGTTCTCTCGTTGGATTTCAGTCTCGCACAGACTTCGTATCCGTTCATTTTGGGCATGGCAATATCTAGCAAAATTAAATCCGGGAGAACGGTTAAATTCGCATTAACCGCCATTTCTCCCGAAATCGCCCGTTGAACTTTATACCCTTCTTTCGTCAATATGTTTGATATAAACCGCAGGTTGTGGGGCTGATCATCAATAATTAAAATGTGAATACTTTCTTTGTCAAATATCATTTTTTGTCGGGTTATTGTGATTTTTTTAGTGCTAGCAGCAGATTGATGATTTAATAAATTTAGCGATTACGTCCGATCGTCATTATTTATTAAACATATTCAAACTCAGCAAATAGAGGATTAACTTTAGATATTAGCCATCAACTAACGCACCTTCTATTTTTTTTAATTATTGCTTGCTTCTCTTAAGTTATCCATTCAAATTAACCGTACTTAACCACATTTTATTGTCAAAACAAATCGCCTTATTTGCGGTACAAATTAAGTGTGCAAAAAAACAATCCTCGCTTAGGCACTCCATACCAAAGCAACCGGGTTTTTTAACTTTGTTCAAGGGCTGCGACAAAGTATTTTCGTACAACCCGGTTGAGGCGCCCAGGACACTTTTTTGCTTGACTTTGGCATTAAAAGTCCTAGGAGGATAACGCAAGTTTCTGGACATTCTACTGCCACATTCAAAGGGTTTTAGCAGAGATACACACCTGGACGTACCGCGAGGGGAAGAAACCGTTTTTTTTACTCTTGTCGCTGCAAGAAAATAGGGCTGTGAAAAACCTCGGTTTCGACGCACCCGCCCATCAGTCTTAAGATATTTATAGGTGACTAAGAGTATATAGCAATCCACCCCGCACCCAAAGCCTACCATATAAACTATTTTCTCTGTTTTTTCTAAGCCAGCAATTCCTTAAGTTTAGCAATATTTTCATTGCTCAAGTAAATTTTAATTTCTAGTTCTTGGTCAGATTCCCACAGCAGCAGCAGATTATCTTCGCCCAAGGCGATTTCGGGATTGTTTAATTCAAGTGTTTGATATTTAACTTCGGGAATTCCTACGCGAATTACCAGTTCCGCTTCCAACTGAGGATAGATGTACAATTGCTGTTGCAAGTTGTCAAGTTCTAATTTGCCAACAGTATTGTTACGTTGGACAGGAGAATCGGGTTTGTACCAATAGAGTGTTTCCTCCCGAATTTCGGGATTGACTATCACAAATGTTTCGTCAAAACGCTGGGGGTGCCAGTGAATTTCGCTCAGACCGCCGATTTGCGGAATCAGTCGCTGTACCCAGCTAATTTCTTTGCCGTTCAGGTTTGCCCACCACTGACTAATATTATCGAGATTGTCAGCATTTTCGGGGTCGGTGCTGCCGGACTGCCAGACTGTTTTTAGTTGTTGCATATACAAGTTCTCCAGCGAATTTAAATTTGAGATTGCAGGCGTTCAATTGGAGATTCATTCGTTATACAATAATTTTAATGGACTTACCAATTATTTACCACGAAGATTACGTTGCACCCCTGCCACCGGATCACCGCTTCCCGATGGCAAAGTTTCGGATGCTTTACGAGATGCTGCTCGCGGACGGGGTAGCAGATAAATCGCAATTTCACGTTCCCGAACTTCCCCCTCAAGAATGGATTGAATTAGTCCACGACCACTCCTATGTTCAAGCTTACTGCAACGGGACGCTCGATAACAAAGCGACTCGGCGAATTGGTCTGCCTTGGAGTCGGGCCCTTGCTAATCGCACTTGCACTGCAGTTGCAGGAACTGTACTAACTGCAAAGCTCGCTTTAGACTATGGTTTGGCTTGCAATACTGCGGGCGGAACTCATCACGCTTTCCCTGCTTTTGGGTCAGGTTTTTGTATTTTTAATGATTTGGCGATCGCCTCTCGCGTCTTACAAAAAAATGGTTTAGTTCGCAAAGTTTTAATTGTCGATTTAGATGTCCACCAAGGAGACGGAACCGCCGTAATATTCCAAGATGACAGTAGCGTTTTTACTTTCTCGATGCACTGCGAAGTCAATTTTCCCGGCACTAAACAAAAGGGCGATTTAGATGTACCTTTGCCTGTGGGTATGGAGGACGACGAATATTTACAAACATTGGATAAATTCTTACCAGATTTGCTTTCAAATGTCAAGCCAGATTTAGTTTTGTACGATGCCGGAGTAGACCCTCATCACGGTGACAAACTGGGAAAATTAGCTTTAACTGATACGGGCTTATTTCGCCGGGAAATGCAAGTTTTGACGGCGTGTTTGGCTGGCGGCTATCCCGTTGCCTGCGTGATTGGCGGGGGCTATTCCGATGACGCTAAGGGGTTAGTTTACCGCCATTCGCTGCTGCACCGAGCCGCCAGTCAAGCTTACAGGCAGTATCGACTTTGATCCAGAGCGACGATACTTCCGAAATATGGCCGAAAAAACAGTCTCCCTCACCCAAACAAATAAAAATACTATTAGCGATCGCTCCAGCTTGCCAGATGGGTACAACTTGAGCTAAAAAGTTGTTAAACAAACAACGGTACTTATGTCGAAGGCCAGCGAGTCCAATCACCCCTATCCACTGCTGGTTGTCATTGTTAACTACCGAACCTCTAGTTTGACAATTGACTGCTTGCGCTCTCTAGTTACCGAAGTCCAATCGCTGCCCGGTATGCGAGTTGTAGTTGGCGACAATGCTTCAGGCGATCGCTCAGTCGAAGAAATTAGTAGTGCGATCGCCTCTGAAGGCTGGAATGAATGGGCATCCTTCGTTCCCCTAGACCGCAACGGCGGATTTGCCTTCGGAAACAACGCCCTGATCCGTCCCGCCCTCCAATCCCCCAATCCTCCCCCTTACTTCCTGCTGCTCAACCCAGACACCATAGTTCGCCCCGGTGCCTTAAAAGCCCTCGTCGATTTCATGGACACTCATCCCGAAGCCGGCATCGCAGGCAGCCGCTTGGAAGACCCCGACGGCACTCCCCAGGAGTCAGCTTTTCGGTTTCACAACATCTTGACGGAACTCGATTTTGGTTGGCGGACAGGCTTTATATCCAAATTATTAGCCAACTGGGCCGCAGCGCCTCCCATTTCCCAAGAAACCTGTCAAACTGATTGGGTAGCTGGAGCCAGCATGATCGTCCGTCGCGAAGTATTTGAAAAGATTGGCTTGATGGATGAAGCTTATTTCATGTACTGCGAAGAAATGGACTTTTGTCTGCAAGCGAACAAAGCTGGCTGGAGTTGCTGGTACGTACCCGAAAGTCGCGTTGTCCACTTAGTCGGCCAAAGCTCAGGCGTCACTGACACCAAAAAGCCCGCAAAGCGGCTGCCTACCTATTGGTTTGATTCCCGGCGTAGGTACTTTATCAAAAACTACGGCTTGGTTTACACAGCATTAACTGATGTATCCTGGGCTTCGGGTTTTGCAGCCTGGAGGGTGCGCCGCGTACTTCAAGGCAAACCCGATCGCGATCCACCACAATTGCTGAGGGATTTTGTATTAAATAGTGTATTTTTTAAGGGGGCTAAGATTGAAAAATCCAAAAACTTTTAAAGGGAGTTGGTAAATCGGTCAAAGCCAACTAAACCAGGTTAACCTAGGCAAGCAAAATATTTTATGCTGCTGCAGAGAAATTAGTATTCTCGATCGGTAAAACCGGATTGCTCTTTCCTCAAAAACCTGATAGACCGATTAATATCGTCGGCATCTAGCAATAGAGTAAACCAGAAATAGTGTGAATTATATCTTATGGTCACTGAGCAAAACTTAATCACCAGTGAAAATCAAGTAGAAAACCCCGGCCTGGGACTGTGGCAGCAAATTAAAGAAGACTGGATTGCTCATGGTCGAGATTGGACAAAACCGGGATTTCGCGCCGTAGCAGTGCAGCGTTTTGGGGTCTGGAGAATGCAGGTAGAACCGAAATTACTGCGAGCTCCTTTGAGCATTATTTATCGAGCACTCTACCGAAAAGTCCGCAATAGTTACGGGATAGACTTGCCTTACACTGTGAAGCTCGGTCGTCGCGTGGTGATTGAACATCAAAACGCTATTATTATTCACGGATATTGTAAAATTGGCGACGACTGCATTATCCGGCAAGGTGTAACGTTGGGAAACCGTTATTTGGACAAACCGCTAGAATCCCCTCAATTGGGCGATCGGGTTAACGTCGGCGCTGGTGCAAAAATCCTCGGAAAAGTAAACTTGGGAGACGACGTAAATATCGGTGCCAATGCTGTAGTTTTATCAGACATTCCCGCAGGCAAAACAGCAGTAGGTATTCCTGCCAAGATTCTTCAATCTACCAAAAACCAGGAAAATGCTTAGATCAACATTGCAAAAAATTATCCGCCATCTTGCCATGCGTTACGGCAAGTTCCCTGGTCTTTACGTCCAATTCTGTAACCCTTCTTCCAAAGAATACACAGAATTTCTCCGCCGCCACGGCAACTTGTACGCGATCGGCGAAAATTGCAGCATCTGGCCAAATACCGTCTTTGGAGATCCCGCCTACATCCGCATCGGCAACAATGTTCACTTCTCCTCTTGTACCCTGCTAGGCCACGATGGCTCGATCGCCATGCTTGACCGGGCTTACAACGTTAAACTAGAGGCCGTAGGCAAGATAGATATCCGCGACAACGTATTTATCGGCTTTAATGCGATCGTCCTTCGCAACGTCACCATCGGCCCAAATGCGATCGTCGCCGCCGGCGCCGTCGTCACCAAAGATGTCGCCGAGGGCGATATAGTGGCCGGCGTCCCCGCCAGACCGATCGGCCGCGTCGAAGACTTAGTGAAAAAATTGCAAGCCGAAACTCAAAGTCTACCCTGGGCCGATTTGATTAACAGCCGCGAGGGCAGCTTCGACCCCGAAATTGAACCAGAGCTCGTAAAGTTACGAGTGTCGCACTTCTACGGCAACACATCCACTCCAACTGCGCCCCAATTCCAGCAACCTCCCTTGTCAAGTTAGAGATTATTCTTAAGATAAATCGCACAAATAGGCACAATTTTCTACATCATCAAAACACTGCACAAACAATGGTTGAGTCAATCACCAAGTCAATCATTTCTGCTACAGAAGCAGACTGGAGCCGCGAAAAATCTAGCAAGTGGTGGGAACCCAGTCGCCAACTGCTCAAATCTATCCGCCACTATCAAAAGTGGCAGAAGCAGGGTGGAATAGCAGGATATATTTTATGCCGTTGGAACGTTATCCAGCATCGATTTTGGAGCGTGGTAACTGCAACCGACATCCCTTTAAACTGCCAAATACAAGGAGGACTGCTGCTGCCTCATCCTAATGGGATTGTCATTCATCCCAGTGCTTCCATTGGCCCTAACTGTCTGATTCTTCAACAGGTGACAATTGTGGCTGATGTCAAAATCGGCGGTCACGTCGATATCGGTGCAGGAGCGAAAATTATTCGCTCCGTAACGATCGGCGATCATGCTTTGATTGGTGCGAATGCTGTGGTGATTTGTGACGTGCCACCAGGTGCAACTGCAGTCGGAATTCCCGCCAAAATCATAGAAAAAAAGACCCCGAAAGTCTGATAAAAATTATAGAAGTCGCAGAAAAAACAGCAAATTAGCTAGACTTTTATTAAATTACAAGAACTACTCATTACTTGAGTTCAAGAAGTAAAAATTAAAAAAAAGTCGATGGGTTGCCAACAGCTAAAATCTGGGATTTACAAATCAACAAAAACCCCAGGCTTTTAGGCGCGGGAGCGTCCAAAACCTCAAGTTTTCCCCCTCACTTTCCAGCGGGCTTCAATCTTTCGAGTACCAACTCAGCGCGCCTCCGTGCAACTTTTGCCCACGTAATACCATTTTTTTAAAGATGTGATAGACTTGTGTTAAAAGTAAGCTGTCGCGCATTTAATTTGTATATTCAGGGCGGGCGGGACGCCCAACCCCGACTCCCCACAAGACGGGGAATTGTTTTTTAACAAACAATTTAAATGTAGAACAGCTTAAAGGAGAGAATTACAATCTCTGGTCGTCCTCATATAAAGATTACCGAATCTGTAGAAAGTTTGCAAGAAATACTCAAACAACTTGCAAAGAATTCTAGCTTATAACAAAGTCCAAATGCTTTATTTATTTCAGTCTAAACAAGTAGGAACTGTGCGGGAAGTATCTGCTATTTTAGGTAAAATTGAGGCGACTATTCATCGCTGGCTCTTTCAATATAAAAAGGGCGGTCTAGAAAATTTGTTAAAAAATCGCCAGGTTTTTGGTAGCCCAAAAAAGTTCTCAGTTGAAATAGCAGCGACCTTGCAACAAGAGTTGAGAGATTCTCCCAGATTTCATATTTATAAATAAGTTCATCTTTGGCTCTGGTTGATTAAAGGAATAGCCAGTAGTTACCCGGCTGTATGTTTTTTAATTAGAGGGGAATTAAAAAGTAAATTAAAAATTCCCATATCTCGCAGTATTTATCAGAAATGCACGGCAATTAATGAATTTAAAAATAACTTGCATCAACAGATAAAAGCTATACTAGACAAAGCTTCACCTCAAGTAAACAAATATAAAAAAGTCATCTTTTGGTGCAGTGATGAAACGCGGCTAGGACTGCATACAATTCGTCGGCGCCTGACGCTTTCAGGTGTAAAGACCGTCGGGAAGCATCAATAGAAATTTGAGTATTTTTGGCTGTATGGGACAGTATTGAGCGCAAAAGAAATTTTTTTTTGGAGTTTTCGCATTTAGACACAGTTTGTTTTAAAGCCGATTTACAACTTTTGTCAAGACAATATTCTCATGAATTACACATCATTCAAATTGATAACGCATCGGCTCATAAGTTGGACTCATCTGAATTACCAGACAATGTTATTTTACTATTTCATCCTCCGGCTTGTCCGTCCGTAAATCCGACAGAAAGAGTGTGGGAATATCTGAAAGATTTTTTAGCTGGGTCAGTGTTTAGTAATCTTGACGAACTCCGCACAAAAGTCCAGGAAATTTTGGCATCTTTCACCGCTCGTGTCATTGGTTTTCTCACCGGATGGTCTTGGATTTGACATTCTTGATCTCTATCACATCTTTAAAAAATGGTATAAGCTGCATCATAATATTTGAGTTTTTGCATAAAACTTTTCTGTAAGGATTCAGGTAAAAAATAGTGAGAGCGATCGCCGAGAAATATGATAATGTAGTCAGATGAGCGAAAAATCAGA
>NZ_JAUBSH010000060.1:0-41562 GCF_036704705.1 Microcoleus sp. K1-B1
TTTTAAAGTCTTGTGGGGAGTAGGGGTTGGGCGTCCCGCCCGCCCTCAATCTACAATTTAAATGCGCGACAGCTTACTTTATTTCAAGCAATAGGATGGCTAAGCTAATCCGCATTTAAATTGCATAGTAAAATAAATCTTTCCCTTTGTGGGGAGTAGGGGTTGGGCAGGAAATCCCGCCCTCAACATACAAATTAAATGCACAACAGCTTATCTGCGATCGCACCTACCCTACAAATCAAAACTCTCTTCACCAATACTTCCGAGTTCCCCGCTACCCAGAAACTCTTCCTCCTCTACTTCCTCAATCCCAGAGTCGAAACTTTCTATCACAAACGGCAAACCAGCCGCCATCAAACCCCGTTGAATCAGTTCCGGCGTTTCCTCAAACAAAACAAATAGCGGATGAACAGCCTCAGCTTCATCGCTGTAAATATGTCTGTAGCGGTGTGGCATCACCCATTCGTAACCTTTATCCAGCCAAACCTGAGACTGCCGCCAGCGGCCAAGCAACTCAGAAAACTCTTCGCCCGGACGATGAATGAAAATCAAAATTTCCACTCCAATTTTAACTTTCCATTCAGGATCGCACATCAAAATCGCCAAATCGCAGGGCAAACAAACTGCCTGTCCGGGCGATATGCTAGTGCCACTGCTTCCCGCATACGAAACCCCGTCCCGCAAGCGCGCAATTGGCAAAGGAATTGTGATTAAACTCTCATGGGCGCGGCGGATACTCGGAATCATTTCCATGTAAACCCGATATTTTTTCAGCAGGGCGATCGCGGCAGAAGATTCGCTGTACTCTGCTAGTAAAGTCTCGTAATGTGATTGTTTAACAGACATTTTCAAACCAAAGAATAAGTAATTATTAATTGCTGCTAATTGCTAATCGATCGCTTCTCGTTACTAGGAATACCCCATTTGTGACAACTTAAGCTCAAGTTCCCCCCTTCGGAGAACTTGAGCTTGCCTCCAGGCCTTGCTGTGTAACGCGAACAGCGATTGAAGCATTTATGGCTATGGGCTACAAATGTCGGGAGAATGCTTACAGCCTTTTTATTTACAAGGTTTGAGCCATGTGCAGTCTCAAGATTAAGCCCGATACGATGCCTCTTTGTTATTTTATGCCGCTCGCCTGAACTTCATCTGAGCGAAAAAGGTAATCTTGTCTGTAAGGTGTGACTCTGACAGCAACAGGGGAAAACGACGTATTATAAATCCCGACCATATTCGCCATCGGAATGTACCAGTTCGCCTCAACTGAAGTGATCGCAGCCAGATTGCAATTCTTGCTCTCTCCCCTAGTCTATTCAAGAATCGAGCGTCTCTTCAGACCTTAGAGTCTCAATTTCCCAAGCTCAACAGCGCGATGCGGCAATCTTCATTGTCATAAAATTGATTATAAGTCAACATAAAACCTAAATTTTTACAAAAATCGGCTAATTTTAAAGACTTGTTAAAGCAATGAGGGGTTGTACCCCCCATAAGTTAGAGTCAGATCAGATATTATAGATGCACCCTGATGGCTTTCCCGTTCCACAAGAGCGGGATTTTTATTATTGGAAAGCCGGAGCGTTAAGTTTGACAATACCTGCTACAGATAAAATGACGTGGGGATGCCAAGATTAAAGATATAGCAGAGCTAAAGCTAAAACTAGGGCGCCGATCGATCAAACCTCACCCCTAACTCTGCGAAATAACCCAAAGGCGGTAGCATAGTTTGGGAAACGGCATCAACTGAAGATGAACTTAGCGCCAGCAACAGTCCTGCAACAGGGCAAATACAAAATTAACGCGACTTTAGGGATAGGAGGGTTCGGCATCACTTACCGAGCTATCCACACCCATTTAAACCAAACCGTCGTACTCAAAACCCTCAACGAAAGTCTGCGCCAACACCCAGAATCTGCCCAATTTCAGCAGCAGTTTATTGCCGAAGCCCAACGCCGATCGCGGTGTCAGCATCCCAACATAGTCAGGGTAATTGACTTTTTTGAAGAAGCCGGACAGTCTTTTATTGCAATGGACTACATTCCGGGTCAAACTCTCGCCCAAATAGTCGAAACCGATCAGCCGCTGCCAGAAGCCCAGGCCCTGCACTATATTCGGCAAATAGCCTCAGCCGTAAGTACAGTTCACGACAGCGGATTGCTGCACGGAGATATCAAGCCAGAAAATATTATCCGGCGAGCCGATTCTCACGTAGTAATGTTAATAGATTTCGGAATTCCCCGCGGCTTTACCGCCGGCACCAAACAAACCCACACCAACTTGCTCTCCCCCGGGTACGCGCCGATCGAACAATACCTCTATGACGGTAAATGTACACCGGCCACTGACATCTACGCGATCGCAGCCACCCTCTACTACTTACTCTCCGGCGTGGCGCCCGTAGCAGCACCCCTGCGCGATCGCATTCCCTTGACTGAGTTACGGCAATTTCAGCCCAACCTCAGCCCAGGAATCGAGCGAGCCATTCTTCAAGGACTCGAAATCGACCCCCACAACCGCCCTCAGACAGTCGAAAATTGGCTCACCATGCTGCAAGAAACAGAGCGAGTATCAGTAAAAAGAAAAGGCAAGCAAAGTCTAAGATTGCCCGCACCTCCCCCGCCGCAGTTGACTTTTGTGGCATTTGTCGTAACGGCTGCAATTGCAGGCTGGATGGGTTTTGACCTAGCATCGCACTACAACAGCACCAGTCTCAGTAATAGTCCCAAAATTGAATCCTTCCCATCTCTCGAAGATTTGCTCAAATCCCGCGATTTGTCAGGGCCGATGTTCGGGCAGCCATCTGTAGAAAGCAGCCCTCTCTACCCGATCGAACTCAACAAGCGTCCCAAACCCCCCTTAGACACCAGCAACATTCCCGAACAGATCGACGAGCCCTCAGAAACTAGCGCCGAACCTTCTGAGTCCCCAAGCCAGGAAACTCCCGCCCCAGAACCCGAAGCGGAACCTGAGTCATCGCCGACGCCCGAACCCGCAGAGGAGCCTTCTGAGTCCCCCATTCCAGAGCCTCAAACCGAAATCGAGCCATATCCCCAACCAGAAGCCGCACCGGTACCGGAAGTTGCGCCCCTGCCTGCAGAACCGCCCGCCGCACCCGCCCCGCCTGCCCCTGGGAGTGCTAGCGCTGAAACCCTGCCGCCGTCGGAATCCCCGTCGCCAGTAATAGCCTCGCCGATCGAGCGATCGCCTGAGCCTGCGATACCAAGCAGCAGTGGCAACAATTCAGAGAGTTCGATCGCACCTGATTCACCACCCCCTGTGGCAGAACCCACGATGCCTTTTCCCGAACCTGCGACAAATTAGTATGGTTTTTGTTGGTTCAAAGTGCGGACAAATACTTGTTTTATGAGTCAGCAAATATCCGCTCAGTAGTGGAGAAAATAAGGCCCTACCTAGCCAACGACTATCTTCCAAAAACTTCGGTCGAATCTGAAAATTCCAACAGTCGGCGTCTGAGTTTATCGAATATTTCCTATTCCCTCTGCAATCCAAATACCCCCAAAAAAATGCAGGACTGTTTTCTATTTTGATGTAAATTATGTTAGAATATGTGCGCGGCGCTGAGGTGGTGTGATGTCGCGTATTAATACTGCCAAGCTGCAAACATTTTGGTACAAAGCAACCCCAACCTCGAATTTGAGCCAGTGTCAGCGAGGCTTTTGGGCTGAGCTGTGGCGCGTTAGACTGTTCTAACTCTCAACAATCCCATCCCCGACAATGGGGTGCCAGTGTCAATTCCCCCAAACTTCCTTCCTTTGGGAGCAAGCATCATCGGGGACAAGCAAGTTATAATTTGTTGCGGAAGCGCACAGAGATTTTTTATGAGTAAACCCCCAGTTCATGCTTTTTTTGTAGGCAGAGCACTTGCCGAAGCACTGTACGAGCAATTAGAAAGCGCAGCAACCAACGCTTTCTCTGAACTCGGCAAATTTGACGCAGAACAAAGAGAACGCCTGCGGCAGTTCACAGATCGAGTTGTGGAACGGGCAAATAGAGCTTCGGAGGAGGCGATGCAGACCAGAACTGGCACTGCAAGCACCACCACCATTCAAGACATCCATCCCGCTGATTTGCAAGCGACTATTGACGAGCTGCGCGCCGAAGTGGCTCTGGTGCGATCGGAATTGCAGCGTTACCGCAGCAGTTTGCCCTAGCGCTCGATTCGACCACAACTATTATTTACTACGTGAGCGCATTGCTTTGCGCTCCTGCGCTCCTACTTCCAATCAAAGCAACAACATAAAATAAGCAAGTTGGGAACCCAAGTGTCTGCTCTCCTTGATGACTCTGTTAATCGCCACCGCTCCCCCAAGCACACTGGCGAAGCCGATGAGCCAAAAACTGCTAGTAAATCCTACAAAAGTAAAGCTTATCGCTGGAATCGCGAAAAATACTCCCGGCAGCGGCGCTTCTTCGACATTTGGGCCTTTGTCTTGCTCTGGCTGGCTTCGCTGTGGCTCGACAGCAAAAATTGGAGCTACTGGGGAGGCGTGACTGAAGAAAAGAAAGTTGCCAGACGGCGCTTTCAAGCTATCTGGGTTCGAGAAACACTCTTGGATTTGGGGCCCACTTTCATTAAAGTGGGGCAGTTATTTTCCACCCGCGCCGATTTGTTCCCTGCAGAGTTTGTCGAGGAACTTTCTAAGCTGCAAGATAAAGTCCCTGCTTTCAGCTACGAGCAGTTAGAGGTAATTGTCGAGCAAGATTTGGGCAAGACAGTTCAAGAACTCTACCGCAGCTTTGACCCGGTGCCCCTAGCTGCTGCCAGTCTGGGTCAGGTACACAAAGCTCAACTGCATTCGGGCCTGGAAGTGGTGGTCAAGGTACAGCGACCGGGACTGCGGAAGCTGTTCGAGATCGATTTGCAAATTCTTAAAGGAATTGCCCGCTACTTTCAAAACCATCCTAAGTGGGGCCGCGGCCGAGATTGGATGGGGATTTATGAGGAATGCTGTCGCATTCTGTGGCTGGAAATTGACTATCTCCATGAAGGCCGCAATGCTGATACTTTTCGCCGCAATTTTAGCAACTGTGACTGGGTGCGGGTGCCGAGGGTTTATTGGCGGTACGCGGCTCCGCGAGTGCTGACTTTGGAATACCTGCCGGGGATTAAAATCAGCCACTACGAAGCTTTGGAAGCGGCCGGTATCGATCGTAAATTAATCGCTCAGTTGGGGGCAAAAGCTTATTTGCGCCAGTTGCTCAACGACGGTTTTTTCCACGCTGACCCACACCCCGGCAACATCGCTGTTAGTGCTGACGGTTGTCTGATTTTCTATGATTTTGGCATGATGGGGCAAATCCAGTCGAACGTCCGCGAAGGACTGATGGAGACGCTCTACGGCATTGCTTCCAAGGATGGACAGCGGATTATGGATTCTCTGATCAATTTGGGAGCTTTGGTGCCTACGGGTGATATGAGTCCGGTGCGCCGCAGCATCCAGTATATGCTGGACAACTTCATGGACAAGCCTTTTGAAAATCAGTCTGTGAGCGCGATTACCGACGACCTTTACGATATTGCCTACAACCAACCTTTTCGCTTCCCAGCTACTTTTACTTTTGTAATGCGAGCTTTTTCCACCATCGAAGGGGTGGGCCGAGGTTTAGATCCCGAGTTCAACTTTATGGAGGTGGCACAACCTTTTGCCATGCAGCTTATGACTAATGGAAATGGCCATGATACAAGTAGCAGCATTTTTAACGAAATCGGCCGTCAGGCAGCTCAGGTGAGTTCGAGTGCTTTGGGTTTGCCCCGCCGGATTGAGGAGACTATTGACAAACTCGAACAGGGAGATTTGCGGATTCGCGTCCGTTCTGCCGAAACAGAGCGCTTGCTGCGCCGCATGAGCAGTGCTCAAATGGGCACGAATTATGCTTTGCTGATGAGTGCTTTTACTTTGTCGGCGACAATTTTGTTTGTTAGCAATCAAGTCTGGCCGGCGGTCGCTGTTGCCGTGCTGGCGGCGGGTGCAGGGTTTGCTATGCTGCGTTTGTTCAAGCGGATCGATCGTTTAGACAGGATGTCATAATTGTGCAATTTGCGATTTGAAATTTCAGGTTTGAGATTTCTCGCCAGCCAAAATTTGACATCGAATGTTAAGTTTTGGCTGGCTGACCACAGATTGCTGAAATTTACAACATTTAGGCCCTTTGAGGCTAAAAACCCGGTTGCTGCCTAGATTTCTCGCCAGCCAAACTTCTAATTTTGGGTAAAATCCAGTTTTTTTTTGCAGGTGCTGCTGAATTTACTGGATTTACCAAAATTTTAAGATGGGATTACCATCATACGATCTACAATATGAGGTCAAGGAAGTGCAATTTTTCCAAAACTCGCGATCGCGGGCTGCAGAATTTCAAGTTTGTTCGGGATTTAAGTTTTGGAATAAAAAATCGCACCCCATTAAATCAAGCTTTCAAGTTCGATGAGTCCAATCACCCAATCTATGAAACGCTCTTTCGCAGGTAAGACAGACACAGGGCTAGTTCGTTCCGTAAATCAGGATTCGTACTACATAGACTCTGACGGGCGATTTTTCATAGTGGCCGACGGAATGGGAGGACACGCCGGAGGTCAAGAAGCCAGCCGGATTGCGACTCAGGCGATTCAATCTTATTTGCTCGAACATTGGGAAGGGCCAGAGGATTCTCCGCTGTTGTTGGAAAAGGCTTTTTTAATTGCCAATCAAGCAATTTTGACGGATCAGCTCGACCACCCGGAGCGTGCTGATATGGGAACTACGGCTGTGGTTCTCATGTTTAGGGATGAGGGCCGACCCTGGTGCGCTAATATCGGGGACTCTCGCTTGTACCGACTGCACGGCTCTCGCTTGGAACAGATTACTGAAGACCAGACTTGGGTGGCTCAGGCTGTGAAAAGAAAGGCCCTAACTCCTGACCAAGCTCGCACTCATCCTTGGCGTCACGTTTTGTCCCAGTGTTTGGGCCGCGATGATTTGCGGGAGATAGATATTTTGCCGGTGGACGTGCAGCCTGGGGATCGCTTGCTGCTCTGCAGCGATGGCTTGACTGAAGAACTTTCCGATCCTTTGATAGCTTCGCCTCTGAAGTCGATTCGCGCCTGCGAGGGCGCTGCAAATGCTTTAATTCAAGCAGCTAAGGATAAAGGTGGACGCGATAATATTACTGTGGTGATCGTAACGATCGACCTCAAATAATATTCATAGCCCGATCGCACCCGACTATCTAAAATCGAAAAATCTAAAATCTAAAATCTAAAATTGAATGACCCGCGTTATCGGTTTGATCAGCGGCACGTCGGTGGATGGCATTGATGCTGCTTTGGTGGATGTGGTCGGTTCCCAAACAGACTTGCAAGTGCAATTGGTGGCCGGCAAGACTTTCCCTTATCCTGCTAATTTGCGATCGCAAATTCTCTCGGTTTGCAGTGGATCAGCTTTGTCAATGGCTGAACTAGCGGAATTAGATGATGCCATCGCCCAAGAATTTGCGACGGCGGCATTGACAATTCAAGCAGAATATGATAAAGCCGAATTAATCGGCTCTCACGGTCAAACCGTCTACCACCGACCTGCTGAGAAAGCCCAGAAAGACAGCGCCGGTGCATTAATGGGCTACAGCTTGCAACTCGGGCGGGGCGCGCTAATTGCGGAATTGACAGGAATTACTACTGTGAGTAACTTTCGATCGGCAGACATTGCTGCCGGGGGTCAAGGAGCACCCTTAGTGCCAATAGTTGATGCCTGCCTGCTGGCGGAACCCAACATCAGCCTCTGCATCCAAAATTTGGGCGGAATTGGCAATGTTACCTATCTTCCGGCCAGGGGAAAAGGGGGGAAAAATGACGAGTCTGAAATTTTCAGTCTTGGGGATGGCATATCGGGCTGGGATACAGGCCCAGCGAATTCCCTGTTAGATTTGGCAGTACAGCACTTCTCAGGCGGCACTAAGACGATCGATGAAGGTGGAGCTTGGGCGGCATCGGGCACTCCCTGTCAAGCTTTAGTCGAGGATTGGCTCGGCTCAGAGTTCTTCCGCCAAGCACCGCCGAAATCAACGGGGCGAGAGCTATTTGGTGTAGACTATTTTGACAGGTGTTTGGTCGAGGCCGAAGGTTACAACCTCAGTCCTGCTGACGTGCTGGCTACTCTGACAGAACTGACTGTTGCCTCGATCGTTCACAGTTACCAAACTTTTTTACCGGCTATGCCCGATCGAGTTTTACTATGCGGGGGCGGCAGCCACAATCTCTACTTAAAACGCCGATTGCAATCTCAATTGCATCCAGTGCAAGTGTTGACTACTTCTGAGGCAGGCTTAAATGTAGATTTTAAAGAGGCGATCGCTTTCGCGGTTTTAGCCGCATGGCGGGTTCGGGGCATTCCCGGCAATCTGCCTCAAGTTACTGGTGCCCGGACATCGGTACTTTTAGGAGAAATTAACTCTTGTTGGCACAGTTGGGCGTGATAGCATAGAGTCTGAGGGACAACGGCTGTGCGTTGTTGCACCAGCATTGTAGCCAGCAGGAAAAGCATAGGAACAGCACTGTGGCTCACACGTTTTTAATGGAATCTGGCCAATGGACGCTCGAAGGAAGCTGGATTGAGCGCAATGGCGTGCCAATTACGGTTAAGGGCAAAACTTTAGTGAGCTGGAACCGAACAGATTGGTTCAGTATGGTGACAAAGCTCGTATTTCCTGGAGGCGATCGCGAAGAGATTATTTTGCAGTACCGAGGACACCTCAACAGCGATGAACGGCAGTATACTTTTGTACTCCAACACAGTGAACTCGCCCGCGTCGAGGGGGAAGGTTGGATTGCTCCCCAGTCGATCGTCCAGCGTTACTGGGTATTGGGAGACGAACGCCAGCGGCGGACGGGTTTTGATACCCTTCACCGGGTTGATGACAACCGCTACTACCAATCTAGCGGCATCATGTCTGGTCATTACTTGACGAGTACAATGGAAGCAACTCTCGAACGTCAGGGGGAATAACTCTTTCTAGAGTCCACATTTGCCACTTCTAGGGTTTGATGTGAAAATTGAAGGTTTTGCTAGTCGGAGGTCGCGCTCAGATGTCCGACTAGCGCCATTGTTGTCAAACCTCATCCGCTGCAAATAAACAAAAATATATTGAATTGTTAAAAATTTTAAGTGGTTAAAAAATTAACACTTACTTATTATGAATAGTTGTGCAATTTTCGAGTTGAGGCGCGATAAATTATCTTTGCACTCTCCAGTGGTGTCGATCGACAAACTGCTGAGTTCGACTCCCCAATTCGAGTGAAATCCACAAAGAAACTGTCCAATTTTCCTCAAGTCTCGATACAGGTCTTCTAACTTCTGCCTTCGAGTGACGCCCCATCACCCCCAACTCCTTTCCGCCTGATGGAAGTGAGTAAGAGACGGAGGTCGCCGACTGCGACTCTTGGTTACTCAACACCTGGGTTAGGTTCTAAACCCCAGTGGTGTTTCAGAAAATGGCGGTACATGGTTTCTCGTAGCATCATTTGCTCGTAAAGCTTGACCAAAAACTCCTGAGCTTGTTCGCGGCTCATGTCACTTACCTGTGTTTTGAAGGAACACAGGCTAAATTGCTGTTCCAAAGACAATTCTGCTGGTTGGCTCATGACTTTGACTCCTCTGTAAGTAAAGGTGACTTAAAAGTGAACACCTGGATTAACCAGATTTGTATGTTGTTTCAGCGATCGACAGTTGGTTTCGGGATGCCCGATTGCCCATCTGGCTTTAGTCTATATTACAAAAGGTAACAATTATTTGACAAAATTACCATCTGCCATAAGAAATAGCTTACTTAGCGATAGAGATGGCGAGATGCCTGCAAAAGTTCCTTCCGCAGGCATATACAAGTGTATCTACTTGTCAAGAGAAAAAAGGCTCAGTACGAACCAAAAGAATTGAAGCCCTTTATACCAAATCCGGCGGAGATTCTCTCGGCGAGGAGGAGAAGGCGAGAGGAGAAGAGGGGGAGATGAGGAGAGGGGGAGAGCGGGAGAGGGGGAGATGGGGAGATGGGGAAAGGGGGAGATTGAAAGATGAGGAGATGAGGAGAGGGGGAGATGAGGAGAGGGGGAGATGAGGAAAGGGGGAGATGAGGAGAGCGGAAGAGCGGGAGAGCGGGAGATGAGGAGATTGGGAAAATTTCTATTTCTCTGTTCTCCCTTCTTCCTTCTCCCTTCTTCCGACTTCCATCGGACTGACATCCGTTACATCCGTTACATCTTGTACACTGCTCGTTGCCGAACCTTCTTCCTTCTGACTAATTCGAGGGCCCGCCATCCTGCGGTGGAGTGGCGATTCCGGGTCTGAAATTGGGAGCAGCGGGTGCAGGCGAAACAGGAGGAAGGCCCTGATTCGCCCCAAAGTTACTAGGCTGCTGTGGAGCGGGGAGAGGAGATTGAAACTGATTGGGATTGAACTGCTGCTGCCCGGGAGCGGGGAGAGGGGATTGAAACTGATTGGGGTTGAACTGTTGCTGCCCCGGAGGCACAGGAGACGGCAGGGGTTGACCGGAATTGCCGATCGCAGGTGCCGCAGGAATGCCAGAATTGGGAAGCGAGGTATTGGGCAATGGGGAGGGAGCCGAACTAGGAAGAGTTGCCAGGGCAACTCTATCGCCCCCTACCTCTCTCAATTTGTCTAAAACCTCGACAACTTTGGCATATCTCGCATTTTGAGGAGCGTACAGCACCATCAACCCCGCAGGGTTTTGGCTTTGGAAACTCTTTAAAACTCGATCGAGCTGTTGGTAATTAACAGGCAATTGGTCGATATAAGTTTGCCCGAAATCATCAATGCTGACAATCAGCATCTCTCGCATCTGCGTTTGTCCAGTCTTCGCTTTAGGCAAATCGACATTAATGGCTTGCTGGCGAGTCAGTTGCAAAGCCGCCAGGAGAAAAAACGTCAGAATGCAAAAGATCACGTCAATTAAAGGCACCAGTTCAATCCGAGCCTCTTCAGCAGGAGTATCTAGATTAATCTTCATCAGTTCTCAGGAGTTTTAATTATTAGAAGGTGAATCTTCAGCCGGATCGGAACCTTTCAATTTCGGCTCCCGATTCCGTTCTCCCGGTTCTTGAGAATTGAGAGAACGCCTGTTCAAACCATCGGAACCAAAAGAAGAATTGCTGTATTCTGCACCGGGTGCTCGACCCTTAGCATTAGCAGCAGGCCAGTATTGCCTGTAAAGCAATTCCAGTTCATTTCCCGCTTTGCGAAATATTTTTGCCTGGTTGAACAAAAAAGCTTGAAATATCCGATAAAACACCAAGGTAAAAATTGCTACTACCATCCCACTAGCAGTCGTGATCAGCGCCTCGCTAATCCCCAAAGTTACGCCAGTTGTTGCCGCCGTGCCGATGTCGCCCAGACGGATGGAACTGAGCGAGTTAATCAAGCCCAAAACAGTTCCCAGCAAGCCCAGCAAAGGCGCCAGGGCGATCGTAGCTTCTAAGATTTTGTCGCCGCGGCGCATCGAAGCCAACTCTTCATCGGCTGCTGCTTCCAGTGCGAGTCGAAATAAATCTGGTTCGGGATTGTAGAGCCGCAGAGGTGCAGAAAGAAATCGCCCGATCGGCTGTCGGTTAGCTTGTCTGGCAATCTCGTTAGCCGCCCCCCAATCGCTGCGAGCCGCTTCCAGAATGCGGTTCACTATCTGCTTTTCTTTGCTCAGGAGGCTGGCCCAAAACCACAAGCGCTCGATAATGGTACTCAAAGATAGAATCGATAACAGCAACAGGGGCCACATGGCGGGGCCGCCTTTTTGAAACAGTTCTTGAATATTCACAATATTTTTGCTCCTGCAGTACCCGCTAACTTTTGCTTCTGTTCTACTTTTTTTAACAAATCTAAGGCCATTTAATTTTAGCTATTAATGTACTCAGGACTTACCCACTCGCGACTAAAGAACGCCGGTTTTCCGAACGGGGCCTTGGGGTGCAACCAAGTATTTTCGTCGAGGAAACCCGGTTTCTGGGTAAGTCTTGGTACTGTTTTCTAGTGCCTACGGGCGATGGGCGGCGACTTCCTCACAATTCCTCTAAGTCTTGACACATATCTTGGAGTGACTGGTGTTGAAGGCGGCGGGAAGAGCGGCGATATTTTTTAGTTTGCAACTTCGGTTCGTAATGCTGCGTACCATCCGACTTGGTTTGCTGCTTCAAACTCGATTCGGCGCTGCTGGAGTTTTGCAGAGCTTGTTCGCGGACGATCGCCTCTTCGAGAAACTGCAAGTAATACTCGTAGCGCTCCCAAGAGCCCCGCACCACACAGTTAGGCTCGTCTCGGTGCGAACAGTCGCTAAACTGGCAGCTACCCAAAGCCAGCCTCTGGCGCGCTTCTGGGAAATATTCCGCTAACTCTGAGGGATCGCATTCGAGAGCCGGCTGATTAAAGCCCGGAGTATCGGCCAAAAGTCCGCCGCCGGGAAGTTCAAATAGTTCGACGTGGCGAGTCGTGTGGCGCCCGCGGCCGAGTTTGCCGGAAACAGCGTTCACTCGCAGATTCAGGGCCGGGATCAGTTGGTTGATTAAGCTGGACTTGCCAACCCCAGAAGGGCCACAAATTACCGTTATTTTTCCTTGCAGGTGGTCTAGAAGCAAGTTCGGCAACGGCCTATGTACGGGGTTTAACGAGTGTAACGGCTTCACCGAATTGGGGAATGGGGGGTCATCCTCAGAAATCAGTCGAGATGGCTCTCTTTTTTCCACTAAGTCATGGAAAGCTGGCTCCGAGGCAAAAATTTGATTTTGACCCTTAGCGGGGGTTTCCTGAACTCCTGCACCGCTGCGGACGCTAATAAACATTGGTTCGTAGCCCCAGCCTGAAAGCCGATCGCGCCACTGTTCTAACTCATCGGGCGTGACCAAATCGCATTTGTTCAGGCACAAACTCACCTCTAAACCTGTAGATTCGGCCTTGACTAAAAACCGAGTTAATGATGCGGGATCTAAGTCTGGTTCAGCAAGGGCAAAAACAAGGAGAATGCGATCGGCATTAGCTACAGGCGGGCGGTTGAGTTCTGTTTGGCGCGGGAAGACTTCAGAAATTGCACCCCGGCGGTCAGTCCAGTCCGGTTCGTCTACCACCACGCGATCGCCCACCATCACCTGTTGGCCAATTTTTTTCAGTCGAGTGCGACGAGTGCACAGGAGAATCGGAGAATCAGCAAGGGGAGCCTTTTTCCCGTCAATCGAGACTTCGGGATCTAACCTCACTTGGTAGAAGTTTGCCTGAACAGCAATTACAGTACCGACGATCGAGGGCGAATTCAGGCTCATCCTGCTTCCTTGTCTTCTGGGCGCTGCACTTTCATGGAAAAATAGCCCGACTCCGGCTGATCCGCGACAAATTGCGTTTCCAGAATCTGGTAGCCTTCCATTTTGAGACTATCGGGCACTTGTTCGATCGGCTCCCCAGCATCCAGCCACACCTCCAAAACAGCACCCGGTGCCATTTGCTCCAAGCGCAGTTTAGTGCGGACAAAATTCAGAGGACACGGAGTACCACGCAGATCGATTTTGGCATCTGGGGATTTGGGATTTTCAATTTTCGATGTTGAATTCATAATGTTTTTGGCAATCTCAAATCCTGAAAGCCTTAGTTTTTTAAACAAGTTGCCTGGAAACTGGAAAATCTCAAATTTTGTGTCCCATTGCACACAGACTATTATTCTTTCTGAAAAAAGTGAGCGCAATTGCGCTCACTTTTTTGAGCGCTGCTGAAACGCAATGCCCAGGAAGCGTCCCACCTGAGATTTTTGTGAGCAATTGCACACAATTTTTTGACAGATACTAAAACAAATTGCCGGGGAATCCTGAAATAGGAAAATTTGACACCCCTGGGTGTCAAAAATTGCTTATTTCTGAAACAAATTGCCCAGAAATCCTTCCAAGCCGCCTTTACCGGTACGATCGCCCTTCAGCTTAGCAAGCTGCATCAGCAATTCCCGTTCCTCAGCCGTCACCTTAGTTGGAATGTCAATAGACACCGTAATCAAATGATCGCCGCGACTTACTGGATTTCCCAACCGAGGCACCCCTTTTTTCTCCAAAGTCAAAACAGTATTTGCCTGAGTTCCGCTAGGAATCAACAATTCCGTCGGCCCGTCTACGGTTTCCACTTCCAACCGGCACCCTAAAATTGCTTGCAAATAACTAATCTTAACTTCCGAGCTAACGTTAGTGCCGTCCCGCTTAAATAGCGGGTCTTCATTCACCGCCAAGAACACGTAAAGATCCCCGGG
Source organism: Microcoleus sp. K1-B1 (assembly GCF_036704705.1). NCBI lineage: Bacteria > Bacillati > Cyanobacteriota > Cyanophyceae > Oscillatoriales > Microcoleaceae > Microcoleus > Microcoleus sp. K1-B1. The sequence goes on from NZ_JAUBSH010000060.1 coordinate 14,266, forward strand.
CGGCCCGCCCAGTTTGCCGGCATCCCCTTCATTGGAAACGCGCAAGCGAGTACCGTTGTCAACCCCAGCCGGAATTGTGATTTTCAGCTTTTTCATCACTTCTTTCTGGCCCCGGCCGCCGCAAGTTTCGCACTTATCCTCAATCACTTGCCCGGTGCCGTTGCAAGTGGGGCAAACTGAAACTTGAGTAAAGCTGCCGAAAGGAGTGCGGGTAGCGCGTCGGACTTGACCACTGCCGGTACAAGTCGAGCAAGTTTGGGGTCTGGTTCCCGGTTTCGCGCCAGTCCCGGTGCAAGTTTCGCAGGTTTCTAAATGCTTGATGCGAAGTTCTTTTTCGCCACCAAACACTGCTTCCCGAAAATCCAGTCGCAAATCCAGGCGCAAATCGTCTCCGCGCACCGGCCCGCTGCGCCTGCGACCTTGCTGTTGTTGGCCGACACCTCCCTGAAAACCCTGAAAGAAGCTTTCAAAAATATCGGCAAAGCTGTCACCAAAGTCTTGGAACCCTGGTGCGCCTGCACCGCTGACTCCTGCTTCGCCGAAACGGTCGAAACGGGCGCGGGTTTCTGGTTCTGAGAGTACCTCGTAGGCGCGGTTAATTTCTTTAAACCGCTCCTCAGCACCGGATTCTTTGTTGACATCTGGATGGTACTTGCGAGCTAGGCGGCGGTAAGCACGCTTAATTTCTTCTTTGTCTGCGCTGCGAGAAACGCCTAATATTTCATAGTAATCACCGGCCATAGAGCTGCTTGCCTGGAGGTAAATAACAAAAAGTGTACGAAAAAGAAACGGGCGACCTTTCCTGAAATTACAGATTAAAAATCAAAAATTCTCATTGTTAATTTTTAACTTTTAATTTTTAGCTTTTCTGTTTTAAAGGAAAGGATTCATATCATCAACTTCTGGTTCGGGAACCTTCTGTTTTTGTTTTGACTGTGGACTTGGCTGTGGACTTGGCTGTGGACTTGGCTGTGGATTTGACTGTGGATTTGACTGTCGTTTTGACTGTCGCTCCGGCTTTGATTCCAGCTTTGGTTCCGGCTTTGGTTCCGGCTTTGGTTCTGGCTTTGGTTCCGGCTTTGGTTCCGGCTTTGGTTCCGGCGCCACCAGCAACTCTTCTTTCAGCAAAATGCTGTCGTCGTCAGCTTTAACCTCTTCTGGTTCTGATGATTCTACTTCTGACATCATCTCGCTTTCAACAACAGCTCCTGACGGGGCTACCCCGCTGCGGGCTTGGTCGTAGACTGCTGTCCCCAGCGAGTATAGCAGTTGCTTGAAAGATTCGATTGCGGGGGTGAGTTCCTCGATTGTGATGTCGGGGTTAGTCATCGCTGCCCGCAAGGCTGCTGCGGCTGTTTCCGCTTCGGCCTTGAGCTCGTCACTTAGCAGTTGCGCGTTGGTTTTTAAAGTTACACCACAATTATAGACGAGGGAGTCAGCTTGATTTTTGAGTTCGACGAGTAGAGCGCGCTTGATGTCCTCGTCGGCGTAAAGTTCGGCTTCTTGTCGCATCCGCTCGACTTCGGTTTCGCTCAATCCCCCTGTATTGGAAATTTGGATGCTTTGTTCTTTTCCGGTTCCCTTGTCTTCAGCAGCCACTTTGAGAATCCCGTTGGCATCGATTTCAAAGGTAACTTCGATTTGAGGTACGCCACGGGGGGCTGGGGGAATGCCTTTGAGCAGGAATTTGCCGAGACTTTTATTGTCTTTAACCAATGCTCGCTCGCCTTGGAGTACGTGAATTTCTACCGAGGTTTGCCCGTCTGCCGCCGTGCTGTACATTTGCGATCGGCTGGTGGGAATAGTTGTATTGCGCTCGATTACTTTGGTGAACACCCCGCCCAAGGTTTCGAGTCCCAGGGAGAGCGGCGTCACATCGAGCAGCAGCAAGTCTTTGACTTCTCCACCCAACACCCCGGCTTGAATTGCCGCGCCTACGGCTACAGCTTCGTCGGGATTGACGGATTTATCAGGAGAAACGCCCCCAAAATACTTACTAATTGCCTTTTGAACTGCCGGAATCCGGGTTGAGCCTCCCACTAAAATAATTCTGTCTATGTCTTTGGGGGTCAAACTTGCGTCTTTGAGGGCTTGAGTCACCGGATCGATCGTCGCTTGCACCAAATGAGCCACCAGTTTTTCAAACTGAGCTTTGGAGAGTTCCATTTCCAAATGCTTCGGCCCTTTCTCGTCAGAAGAGATGAAGGGCAAATTGATTGAGGTGGATTCCCGGTTGGAGAGTTCGATTTTTGCTTTTTCAGCAGCTTCTCGGAGGCGCTGCAAGGCCATTTTGTCTTGTGAGAGGTCACTGCCTTCTTGAGTGCGGAAAGCTTCTACCAGCCACTGTACAATGCAGTCGTCAAAGTCATCTCCTCCGAGATGGTTGTTACCGGAGGTAGCGTTGACTTCAAAAATTCCGTCTCCCAGTTGCAGGATCGAAACGTCGAAAGTACCGCCGCCCAGGTCAAAGACCAAGATTTTCTGTTCTATATTTTGCTTGTCCAGCCCGTAGGAAAGGGCTGCCGCTGTCGGTTCGTTGACGATCCGCAGGACTTCTAGACCCGCGATCGTACCGGCGTCTTTAGTAGCTTGCCGTTGGGCGTCTGTGAAGTAGGCTGGCACTGTAATCACGGCTTGGGTAACAGGTTGTCCCAAATAAGCTTCAGCATCTTGCTTGAGCTTTTGGAGTACCATTGCCGAGATTTCTTGGGGAGTGTGAACCTTGTTCCGAATTTGGACGTTAACGGTATCGTCTTTGCCTTTTATGCAGGTATAGGGAGTCCGCGCTCGTTCTTCTTCCGTGTCGTCCCACCGCCGTCCGATAAATCGTTTGATACTGTAGACAGTATTTACAGCATTAGTTACAGCTTGCCGCTTGGCTAGTTGACCTACTAAGCGATCGCCCGCCTTGCCGAATCCTACTATACTCGGAGTTGTGCGACCGCCCTCGGAATTGGCGATCACGACGGGTTTACCGCCCTCTAACACAGCTACGCAACTGTTAGTTGTGCCTAAGTCAATTCCAATAATTTTTCCCATAGCGCCTCATAAAACTTTGTGGGATGTTTGAAAACCTCCAACTACAGGTTGGGGGAGGAAAAACGACTCAGCTTGTTCAAACAAGCATCACCCGATCGGATTTGTAGGAAATAAACTTGATGTCCTCAAGCAATATCAACAAGCGGTAAAAACATTTTTCAGAGTTTTTGGAGAAACCGCTGACCTGCTTTTAGTCATCTTTTTTAATTAAGAAGTTGGTGAGTCTGCCACCTGGGAACCCCCGAACTCTATTCGGGGGTAAGTGACGTTGAGGAATGCAGTAGCTTGTATCCCGATTAACCTTCCGAACTATCGGGATTTTCATCTGAGGCTACCACAGATAGCCCAGCCGCTGCAACTTTCACTTTGGCGTGCCGCAATACGCGATCGCCCAGAATGTAGCCGCGTTCTAGTTCTTGGATAATTGTTCCTTCCTCGTGTTCGTCAGTAGGCTCGCTCAGCAGAGCTTCGTGGAGGTTGGGGTCAAACTGTTCACCTTCGGGGCGCATCGGAGAAACCCCGATTTGCTTGAGGCCGTCTACCATTTGCTTGTAAACGCTTTGGTAGCTTTTGTGAATGTTCATTTCGCCATCGGTTTGCGGCTTGATGTGCGATCGAGCGCGCTCGAAATTGTCAATTACCGGCAACAGGGGTTTGATCGTGAGACACCGTGCCTGTAAATCTAGCTCTTCTTTTTCCTTTTGGGTACGCCTGCGGAAGTTTTCAAAATCTGCTGCTAGGCGGAGATTTTGATTTTTCAGTTCTTCTAGTTGAGCTGATGCGGCTTGCAACTGAGTTTTTAAAGCCTCTTTTTCCTCGGTCACCTGCGCCAGTTCCTTCTTCCAAGGCTCCGCCCCGTCTGCAGTCGGGCTGTTGGTGGAACTGCCGGTGATGCTATCCCCGGATGCGTTTGCTGGGGTGCGATCGCCCTGAGCACTTTGATAAGCTCGAGCAAGTTCGAGTTCCCAATCCGCCGATTCGTTCGAGTTTCCTGATGCCGCCGGATTTTCGCTTGCCATTGGCGAACCCTCTGGGGTGGTTTCCCCAGTTGAGTTAGGATCTTGATCTTGCTGTTTTTCCTCGTCAATCATAAAAGCTGCGCGACAGAACCCTATCAATTCTAGCAGATACTGTTAACCCGGTAAATCTAGATGACTCGAATTTACTGTGTATGGCACAATGTGAAAAGAGGAAATCTCGCCATCTCTGGAGACATTGCTCAAAGCTTTCCATAAAATATTCAAAATCCAGTTTAGATATTTACGTATAATATGGCCGTAATGTTGCAAACAAAACGTTTGTTGGTTTCTCATTTTTAATTAACGCGATCGCATTTACAACAATTTATATAAATATATTTTGCGGTCAAGTATACTACAATAATTTCCAATTATGAGACTTTATGTTTCAATGTTTACTTAAAACTAGAGAAACTTAAAGTTATCATCGGTCACGCTGTTTTAGTCGCAAGCTGACACTGCCTTTTTTTACCATTTGCTGAGTTGGCCAAGTGGGGATAAAAAGGAATTTGTATTGAGGAACTAAGTAGTTAGCTTTGTGCTTGTGTAACTCAGATACTAGGTTGTTAATCTTGATGGGAATTGGGGCTGTGGTTTTTCAGATTCGATAACGCCGAAGTTTCTTGAAGTCTGGAATTTTTGCCAGTAAAATGATAGAGATTAGCGGGTATGGCGGCGATACTCATCTGTAGATTATATTGATATCTAATGGGCCTCTTTCCAACATTTCTGAACCGTCAAGCTTACATCACAAAGGTTCGGAAACCAGGATATAATCAAAGTAATATTTACTGACCCAAAACTAGAGTTGCTCAAAATTTGCCCAGGGGACTCATGCAGCCGACGATCGGGCAGTGACCGATCGCAGATAATTAATCAAAATATATTTCAAAAGGGCGATCGAGGCTTTCGTAAAAGCTATCATCACAGAACATAGCTCATCTTTAATTTAGTACAGCTAACCGCGCCACCACGGGCGCTGTAATTTGAGCAAACAATTTGGGAAAATAGAATTAGCCTGGGAGGGGGACAAACCCCGCCCCGCTTTTCTCTCCCGGTACGGGGAACCCCCAAGTGATGTGCCCTGACGCTATAACGAGAGTATCCCGCAAGTTAATCAGGTAAATAAGCAACTTAGCACTCAACGAACAAGATTTGATTGCAAGCACCCGCAAATCCCTCCAAGGTCTCGTCAATTTGTGGACGAAGCTTAGAGGGGACTGCGAGCTTAAACTTGAGAGATAGGGATTGAGCAAGAAAATGATAGCTGATCCATAAGCAAAGAATACGGGGGTTAAAACCCCGCGTTGGTTTTCCTCTCAGCACTTTTTGTGACTGAGTTTCCCACCTATTGAGTGTTTTTTATGACTAACACATCCCAGGGGTTTCGCTCCACATCGATAGTTGCTCTGAGCACTTTTACTCCTGCTCTCAACAAGATGATTCAGGCGGGTTACGTCAACGGCGACCAACTGAAGCAAGCTCAAATTGAAAGCCAGAAGTCGGGTAAGCGGTTGACGGAGGTATTAGAAGCACTTACCGGGCAACCGTTGCCCCCAGAATTGCTGCGGCTTTACAAGAAGCAGCAGATGTTTGAACGCAAGATAGTCTACGGCGTTGAAGCATTTGACCCGGAGATGAGCGAACTGTCTAATGAGCAACTGGGAGTTATGCTCGACGGGTTGAAGATTTCGATCGACATTTGTCACCAAGGTCGGTTTTTACCCGTAGCGAAGACTGAAACTGAGCCGGCGGCGGTTTTAGTGGCAATGGTAGATCCCGACAACCTCAACGCCATAGAAGATTTGCGGCGGATTTTACAGCCTCACGGCTTGGCTTTGCAGCGACGGGTGATTACGCCAGACGACTATCAGGACATTACTTCTGCTTATCAAGACGAACAAGTTAAGAGGGAAGCTAAAAAAGCTGAAATCGAAAAGCAGAGAAAGATGGATCTAGGGGAGGGAGATTTTGGCGAGCTCTCGCTAGAAGAGGAGAGTAGCGACCAAGAAGACCTCGCTAACACCTTGGACGATGCTGAGGCCGCTCCCGTAATTAAGGCCGTCAATATCATTTTGGCTAAAGCTTTGTCGGAAAAGGTGTCTGACATCCACGTAGAACCTCAAGAAGAGTTCATGCGGATTCGGATGCGGAAAGACGGGGTGCTGCAAGAGTATTTCCGGTTTCCCAAGCAGGTAGTCGCATCGATTACGGCTCGTTTCAAGATTATTGCCAACTTGGATATTGCCGAACGCCGACAAGCTCAAGACGGGCGCATCCGCCGGGTATTTGAGGGACGCACGGTGGATTTCCGGGTGAACAGCTTGCCTTCCCGGTACGGCGAAAAAATCGTGCTGCGGATTTTGGACAGTTCTAGCACTCAGTTGGGTTTGGGTTTGTTAATCTCCGACGAAGAAACTCTGGCTTTAGTGCGAGAGAGTGCTAGCCGTCCGTTCGGACTGATTTTGGTGACTGGGCCGACGGGTTCGGGCAAGTCAACTACTCTGTACTCAATTCTGGCGGAACGGAACGATCCGGGGGTTAATATCAGTACGGCGGAAGACCCGATCGAATATGCTTTGCCAGGAATTACCCAATGTCAAGTAATTCGGGAAAAAGACTTGACTTTTTCCAACATTCTGCGGGCATTTTTGCGGCAAGACCCTGACGTGATGCTGGTGGGAGAAACGCGGGACAAGGAAACGGCCAAAACAGCTCTGGAAGCTGCTTTGACGGGACACTTGGTGCTGACGACGCTGCACACTAACGACGCGGCGGGGGCAGTGGCGCGTTTGGCAGAAATGGGCGTAGAACCGTTCATGGTTTCGGCCGCCTTGTTGGGCGTGTTGGCTCAGCGTCTGATGCGGCGCGTTTGCGACAAATGCTGCATTCCTTACCAGCCTACTGCAGCAGAACTCGGCAAGTACGGTCTGTCGGCTTCTCAAGAAATTGATCTGACTGTTTACAAAGCCAACGTTGTACCCGTGGAGGAAAGGAAGGAACTCGCAGAACGCGAGGAACTTTGTCGGAAGTGCGGCGGCCTAGGCTACAAAGGACGGGTAGGGGTTTACGAGTTCCTGAAAAATACTGAGCGGCTTCAAACTCTGATCACTCAAGGAGCTCCCACAGAGCAAATTAAGGAAGCAGCAGTAGAAGAAGGGATGAAAACGCTGTTGGCTTACAGCTTGCAATTGGTGCGGGAAGGCGCGACTACTTTTGAAGAAGTCGAGCGTGTGACGTTTACAGATTCTGGGCTGGAGGCTGAAATGAAAGCCAAACGCAAGCAGGGACTTACCTGCAAGACTTGTCAGGCGGAATTGAAGCCGGAGATGCTGGATTGTCCGTACTGCTTGACGCCACGCTTTTTGGATTGATTCAGCAGTTAACTGTTGACTGTTAACTGAGCTAGATTGGTCAATAACTATCAATTTGATCGAGGAGAGGTATCTATGGGTCTGATGATTGAAGACGTACTGGAGTCCCTGGTAGAGCAAGGGGGTTCGGACATACACATCCAAGCGGGCGCGCCTATATTCTTCCGAGTCAGCGGGAAACTAACTCCTCAGACTCAATACGGCGACATTTTGTCTGCTGAGGAAGTGCAGATCCTAATTTTCCAAATGCTCAACAATATGCAGCGCAAGCAGTTGGAAATGGAGTGGGAACTCGACTGCGCTTACGGCGTTCGGGGATTGGCTCGGTTTCGCGTCAATGTCTACCGGGAGCGGGGTGCTTGGGCTGCTTGTATGCGGGCTCTGGCTTCTAAGATTCCTAACGCTGATGCTTTAGGCGTGCCGCAGATTTTGCGGGATCTGACGGAAAGACCCAGGGGTATGCTGTTGGTGACGGGACAAACGGGTTCCGGGAAAACTACTACGATGGCGGCGTTGTTGGATCTGGTCAACCGGACGCGGGCGGAACACATTCTAACAGTTGAAGATCCGATCGAATATGTGTTTCCTAATATCAAGAGTTTGTTTCACCAGCGCCAAAAGGGCGAAGATACTAAGAGCTTTGCTAATGCGCTGAAAGCTGCTTTGCGCGAAGATCCTGATGTAATTCTGGTGGGGGAAATGCGGGACTTGGAAACGATCGGTCTGGCAATTTCGGCGGCAGAAACGGGTCACATGGTTATGGGAACGCTGCACACTAATTCGGCTGCTGCAACGATCGATCGGATTTTGGACGTGTTCCCGCCCATTCAACAACCCCAAGTTCGCGCCCAGGTGTCTAACTCTTTGGTGGGAATTTGCAGCCAAAATTTGGTAATAAAAGTTGGGGGCGGCCGCTGCTGCGCTATGGAAATCATGGTAAATACTCCAGCTATGGCTAACTTGATCCGGGAGGGCAAAACTCCCATGATTTACTCCCAAATCCAAATGGGGGCAAAATTGGGTATGAGGACGATGGAAATGGCCCTCGCTGAACTTTACAAGAGCGGTAAAGTCACTTGGGAATCGGCAATGGCCAAGGCTTCTAAGGCTGACGAACTCGAACGCTTGATCGGCCCGGCACCGGTTGGTGGCGCCCCGGTAAAAGCTCATTAATTCCGTCAGCAGTCATTAGTTATTAGTTATTAGTTATTAGTTATTAGTTATTGGTTATTAGTAATAATCACCCAACGACTAATACCTAACAACTCTAGCAATCCTCGCATCATTGGTGAATTTCTTACTCTCTCCCCTTAGTAAGGGGAAGGAGTAAGAAAAATATGACTCCTGCAAGGATTGTTAGACGAACCAACAAGTAACAAGTAACAAATAACAAATAACAAATAACAACTAACAACTGACTACTGACTACTGACTACTTACTTTTAATAAATTTTCAGAGGTGAGCTGTGGCTACCAACGTTATCCGCGAAAAACCGAAAGGTGGCTTTGATTTCAGTAAGATTCAGGAGCAAATTGAATATAACCTTACCAGCCTTACTGTTAAGGATATGGCTATTTTTGCTCGTCAGTTTGCGGCTATGTTTAATGCAGGGGTGGCGATCGTTCGATGCCTTTCCGTGCTGCACGAGCAGTGTTCTAATGCTAAGCTGAAGCGAGCGCTCAGGAGCATGAATGCTGACGTGCAGGAGGGGATAAACTTGGCCGAGGCGATGGCTAAGTTTCCTGATGTTTTTGACCAACTGTTTATCAGTATGGTGGCGGCAGGAGAAGTCGGGGGGGTGCTAGATGAAACCCTAGACCGTCTGGCGGTGATGATGGAAAAAAATCACAAGACTGAATCCGAAATTAATTCGGCGATGTCTTATCCGAAGACTGTGTTGGGCATCGCGATCGTGATTTTTTTCGCAATGACAATATTCTTGCTACCAACTTTCGCTAAAATCTTTAAGGATATTGGTGCAGATTTGCCGACTTTTACGCTGATAATGTTGGGAATTAGTGCATTTTGTACGGCTTGGCCTCCGATCCAACAGATAACAGTTATTGGGGTGATTATAGCGCTCAAAATTGCCTTCGATCTGTACTACAAAACTCCCATAGGTCGCCTACAAATTGATAGGATTGCGATGAAGTTGCCGGTTTTTGGAGATTTGATCGAAAAATCTGCTGTGGCTAGGTTTTGCGTGATATTTGGGTCGCTGACGCGATCGGGCGTGCCGATTCTCAATTCTTTGGAAATTGTGCGAGATGTGGCGGGGAATCAGGCGATATCTAATGCGATCGAATATGCGAGACAGGAAATTCAAAGCGGCGGCATGATCAGTATTGCTTTGCAAGAACAAGCTGTTTTTCCGTCTTTGGCTATCCAAATGATGGCAATTGGGGAGGAGACAGGGGAACTTGACAAGATGCTGATGAAAGTTGGCGCTTTCTACGAAACGGAAGTGGAAGAAGCAGTAAAAGGACTTACCAGTATGCTAGAACCTCTGATGATTGTGGTCGTCGGTGGTATTGTAGGTTCGATTTTGCTGTCGATGTATCTGCCGATGTTCGCAGTGTTCCAGAAGCTGTAAAAAAGGGCTAATGAGTTATTAGTTATTAGTTAGTAACAATTAACGCATGACCAATGACTATTCTCAAGGTCTTCCCAGGCTCTGCCTGGGCAGACTTTTGGAGGAGGGCACATCCTCGATTAAAAGGAGAAAACAATTTGGAGGCAGAGCCTCCAAATCTTCCTTACCAGGATCTTCCCATTGGTGACAACTTACGAAAATGTCACCAAAGTCAAGTAAGATACGCAGACAGATTTAACTGCTGCTTAATCCTGGCTTTAGACTCCTGGGTAAACGCATCTTAATTTGAACCCAAAATATGCTACAGTTAAATCTGAATAAATTTCAATGTAGTTATTATAGTTTATGGGTGCTATCAATGGCAAAAGGTTTTACTCAAACTTTAAATCACAAACAAAACAAACATATTAATAGCCTTGGATGAATATATTAAATGCCTGTTTTTTAGAAAAAAATTTTTGCCAATTTGAATGCTCCCAGAATATAAAAAATCTTCAGAGAGATATTCAGGGTAATCCCATCTTAATTAAGGTATAATGGTGAGGGAAGTTTTTTAAACATTTGTAAGGATTCAGGTCAAAAAAAGTTCAGAGAACCCTAAAGAGAGGTGGTAAAGTAGTTAAATGAGCTTCCAAACAGAGTCAGCAGAACTGAAAATCGAGATAGTTAAGCAGTTCACCCATGAGGAACTGGTACAACTTGTGCTGGCACAACAGAAGCTCATCACCAAATTACAGGAAGAACTCGAAAAACTCAAACAGCAACAACCGAGTAATAGTAAAACATCATCAAAACCTCCATCTAGCGATTTATTACAAAAATCAGAGAAAGCTCCTGTGGAGAGTCCCCAAGAGTCAGAGTCTAGACCAAAACGAAAACCAGGAGGACAACCGGGACATCTGGGCAAAACCCGAAAAGGATTTGGACGAGTAGATAGATTTCAAATCAGCTTCCCTGACGAATGCTCGCATTGCGGTAGCAGAGAATTAAGTGACGCACTTGGTTATCGCCAGCAGCAAGTAGCCTGTTTAGTCGCCAAACCAATTGAAATAGTGGAATATCAATTCGCCAAATGTCAGTGCCTCGAATGTGGAGCAATGGTGAAAGGACCACAAGTACCGGGCATCGTACCAGGACAAGACCTGAGCATCGACCTACAAGCATTATTGGTCTGGTTAGGCAATTATGGACACCTATCCTATGAAAAGCAACAAGAATTCCTGCGGGAATTAGGTGGTATCGAGATTGGCATCGGCACATTACAAGCGACCAACGCACGGGTAGCTAATGCTGTAAAACCCGCCGTTTCCGACTTGTGGCAATGGGCAGCATCGCAAGCAGCAGTCCATGTGGATGAAACCCCCTGGTGCGTCAAGGGAGTCAAAGAATGGTTGTGGACTGCCACAGGTCAAAATTTTGGCCTGTTCCATGCAGCAGACACTCGCAGTCGTTCCGAATTAGAAACCATGCTGGGAAATGACTTTGCTGGAGTGCTGAGTTCTGATGATTTTAGCGTATATAACCGTGCGAAGGTGGGAGCGCAACAGAAATGCTTGGCACATCTGAGACGACACTTTAAGAAAGTTCAACAACTGAGTGATGGTAACAATGCAGCAGTCGCAGAAGCATTCTTGGCATTAATTGACGAGGCTTTTCGACAACATCGGCAATGGCGCGACGACCCTGAAAAGTTCGATTATCAAGCTTGGGCAACGGACTTTAAGACCCGACTAGCAGAATTATTAAATACTTGGCTGGGTCGTGTGGGTTATGCTGCGGGACTATTATTGCGCTCGTTGCGCGATAAAGCGGATCAATGGTGGTACTTTTTAGACCACCCATCGATTCCCCCTGACAATAATTTAGCGGAACGTTCACGGAGATTAGCGGTGACTAAACGTAAAGTATCTGGCGGTTCCCGAGCGATGTCTCGGTTTGAACAAACTGCTGATTTACTATCTGCAATACAGACTTGTCGGTTTCAAGGCAAAAGTGCGATGGCTTTTTTCCGAGATGCGATATTTGCCCATACTTGTGACTTTTTTATGCCTTCTCTAATTCCTCGATCTCAGACCTGAATCCTTACAAACATTTGACAGCATCATTCAAGCGCTGCTCGTAAACTAAGGAAGGAAAATTGAGTGTGATGCTGATAGCCAGCTAAGCACGTTCGCTGGGGTTCCACCTCGTTGATTTATCTCGATCACGTGCTCTTGCCTAGGGCGTGTTTTCAAACTATAACCACAACACAATGCAGGCGATCGCGATCGTGGCTGTATAATTGGCAGGCAGCTTCTCATATCGAATAGCGCTCCGACTCCATTGGTTGAGTCGCTTGATAGCACGTTCAACAATGTTCCGTTGCCGATAGATTTCACGGCAGCCTTTTTCCATCTGCCTGAGTGAGGGATACCTGCCGAGGGTTCATTCCCAGTTTAACTGCTTGTTGGTCGCCGATCTCGTCTCCACCCCAGCCCTGCCTCTGAATTCTACATCTTATGTCATTTGTCGAGTACAATTTATACCAAATTAGATCCAATTACCCTGCACTAATAACAAATAAATATGGTTCACTTTAACGTTGCCTTTCAACACTTTAATTCCTTCACCGACATTACTCTATCCCTGGCGAAAACTTTACACCAAATGGGAATTCCTATTTCGGTCGAACCTTCAACAATAGCCTCTCCTCTCAGCCGCCATTCCACAGCAGAAGAAAACGACCTGCTAAAGAAGTGGATGAACACCACTCCCTCAGATTTATTTCAGATCAAATGGTCTCATTACTGGAAACCTTATTTTTTAAAAGAACTCAACGGACATCTCAACTTAGAACTTTTTGCTATTAATTACGAATTCGCCAAAAATCATGATGATTATGATTACTGGATTTACGATGCTGTTAACACTTCATCCCACAAACTAGCCGTCAGCCAATATTCTAAAAACGTTTTAATAAAAGCTGGTTGTCCGGCGGCCAACGTATCAGTCATGCCTCTAGGTTTCAATCCTTTAATCTCGCAACTCTATTTTCCCAGACCGCAAAAAAACCAAAAAGATGTAAAATATATTCTGCATATGACCAATTCTTTTGATTTGTATAGATTTGGCACGGATCTTGCTATTCAAGCTTTTTATGAAGAGTTTAAAGATGATTCTAACGTAGAGTTGATTATCAAAGATGGTGGAAAAAATCCTGATGTTATAGTGGAACATCTCGTCAATATCGAAAAACAATTGGGCAAGTTCAAGTCAAAAGTTCAGGTAAAGCCTAAGTTTTGTACTAAAGCAGAACTAGCAGATTTATACTTGTCAGCCGATGCTTTTTTAGCTCCGTTTCGCGGCGAGGGTTTTGCGATTAAAATTTTGGATGCCTTTGCAGCAGGTTTGCCCGTTGCTATGACTATGTACGGCGGCCCGACTGAGTACGCCAATGCGGATAACTGCTATCCCATTGCTTACGATCTAGTTCCCGTCGGAAAGTGTTACGATACTGAGTATCTAAAAATCAGAAATGCTCCTCATTGGGCTGAGCCAAATGTTCAGTCTGTTCGCGAACAGTTGCGAAAAATTGTTGAAGACCCGATGCGTTTTCAGGTAGCTCAAAAAGCTAAAGAGACGGCGGATTTATTTAATTGGGAAGCTGCCGCTCAAAAATTGCTAGGATTAATGCGAAAGTTGTTTTAGGATCACAAATTATGGGACTCGAACGCAAAATGTTTAGGGGAATGTTTTCACCGGGGGAGGTGGTACGATTGAAACAGCCTTGTTTTACTCCCGGGCGATTGTTTGAGCCAGGAAAATATAACGCTGATGAGTTGCCGGATATCGCTTTTGATATGGGTTTGGTAGACCATTTGCCACGAGTCAAAGGCAACAGTTCAGAAAATCTCAATGCCCAGAACCCGCCAGATCAAAACCTTGAGGACTAAACTCCCGTTTGCAGTAAGGACTTCAGTCCTAAAAATCCCTGTTTGTAGTAAGGACTTTAGTGCTGAAAATTAAAATAAATAATCAAAGACTCAAGTCCTGACTGCAAAAAAGATAAAGCCAATTTAACCATTTTGCTCTATCTGGGCAATTAACTCTTTCAAAACTTGACTAGCTTTATCGTTCTCAATCTGACAAGTTCCGGCATTCTGGTGTCCACCGCCGCCATACCTTAACATTAACTCCCCAATATTAGTTTTAGAAGTTTTGTTAAAGATTGACTTGCCAACTGCGAAAACAGTATTTTGTTGTTTCAGTCCCCAAAGTACGTGAATCGATATATTGCACTGAGGGAACAAAGCATAAATTACAAAACGATTCCCCGCATAAATCACCTCTTCGTTACGCAAATCCAAAACAACTAAATTATTATAAACTTTGGCGCATCGCTGTATTTGCTCTTTAAATTTTTCTTCTTGCTCGAAGTAGAGGTCTACTCTTTCTTTTACATCAGTAAGCTGCAAAATCTCATCGATGGTATGATTTTTGCAGTAATCGATTAACTGCATCATTAACTGATAATTGGAAACCGTAAATTCTTTAAACCTTCCCAAGCCAGTTCGGGCGTCCATGATGAAGTTTAACAACACCCATTCTTGCGGATGCAGAACCTCTTCTTGGGCAAATTGAGCGGAATCGGATTTGTCAACTGCTGCCATCATAGCCTCAGAAATATCAGGAAACTTTGCTTGGCCTCCATAATATTTGTACAGTACCCTAGCTGCTGAAGCTGCATAGGGATCGATGATGTGGTTAATTTTGATTTTCTCGTGTCTAAGAGTTTCGCTGAAATGGTGATCGAAAGCTAGATGAACTCCATCAACATAAGGTAAGTTGGTGCTAATATCGTTATTTGTTATTTCGATTTTCCCATCCTGCATATCTTTAGGATGCACGAATTTAATCTCGTCGATCATATCGAGTTCTTTGAGCAAAACGGCACAGACAAGACCGTCAAAATCGCTGCGGGTGACTAATCTGTATTTTTTAGTGAGTGGCATATGCTTCTGTGATAGGGAGGAACTGATCACCAGCTAATATAACGTATTACCCGATCGCTTTCCAATATGAACGCAGACCCTTACGCTTGGATAGAGAAGACCCTGGACACAGTTCGCCGTGCCAATTGGTATCGATCGCCACAATCGATCGAAAGTTCCCCTGGGCCTGTGGTAAAGTTAGCAGGCCACAGCCTGATTAACTTTGCCAGCAACGATTATCTGGGACTTGCCGGCGATGACAGGTTAATTCAAGCTGCGATGGCTGCAACTAAGGAATTTGGTACGGGTGCGACGGGTTCGAGGTTGGTCAGCGGACACCGCGATTTGCACCGACAGCTAGAACAAGCTATTGCTAATTTAAAACAAACAGAAGATGCTTTAGTATTCAGTTCGGGATATTTGGCGAATCTAGGGGCGATCGCATCCGTTGTCGGCAAGCGCGATTTGATATTATCTGACAAGTACAACCATTCGAGCCTGAAAAACGGTGCCGCACTCAGCGGTGCAACTGCCTTAGAGTACGGTCACTGCAATCTTGAGGATTTAAAGGCCAAGCTAGAGCAAAATCGCGCCCGGTACCGCAAGTGTTTAATTATTACCGATAGCGTCTTTAGCATGGATGGGGACTTGTGTCCCCTACCGCAGTTGTTGGCTGTGGCCGAAACCTTTAACTGCATGGTATTAGTAGATGAAGCTCACGCTACAGGAGTTTTCGGTGCTAGCGGTGCCGGTTGTGCAGAACATTTCGGGTGTACGGGAACACCGCTGATTCAAGTGGGGACACTCAGCAAAGCTTTGGGAAGTTTAGGTGGTTACGTTGCGGGCTCTGCTGCTTTAATTGATTTTCTGCGTAACCGAGCTGCGAGTTGGATTTATACTACAGCATTGACGCCTGCTGACGCGGCGGCTGCTTTGGAAGCTGTGAGGATTGTACAGCAAGAACCAGGACGCCGAGTTCGGTTGCGACAAAATATCGAAACTTTCAAATATTGCGCGATTACCAATCACCAATTACCAATTAGCAATTCCCTCTCCCCCATTTTCAGTCTTCCGTTAAAAGATGCAGCCTCCGCTTTAACAGTAGGCAGCAAACTCAAGGAGATGGGTATTTTTGCTCCGGCGATTCGGCCTCCGACTGTAAGCGTGAGTCGAATTCGGATTTCGCTGATGGCAACTCACGAGCTCGCACACCTTCAGCAGTTGGTAGAGGCGCTGAAGCAAGTTTTGAGTTTTGAGTAAATGTTGGGTGGGCACCGCGCACCGCTTGACTAAATGTAAATGTTGGGCATCGGGCATCGGGCATTGGACATCGGCCTCATGACTAATGACTACTGACTAATGACTACTGACTTCTGATTGTCAAGATATCGCTATTGACTTATGACCAATCTTATACAGGAGTTTGGTCGATCGGTCAACAACTGTAAATTTTTTGTAAATTTAGATACTTTTTGGAATTTAGCGCTATATTAGAGAAGTAGCAGGTACACCAAATTTAATATAAGGAACGTCCACCATGAACACAAATCGTCAAAACGTAAAAAAAGTAGCAGAAACCCACCGCGCTAACATTCATAAGCAACTGATGCACCGCATAGAAGTAGCGAGATCCAGTGGCAATCAAGATTTGGTTCGGGTGCTTGAAGAGGAAATGAGACAGCTTTAAAGAAGCTGCAACTAGAATTTGCCGTAGTTTGGTTTAGAGGGTTGTGCGAGAAATGCAGAATTCCGGCAACCGCTACCTGTGAAGTTATGACTCCTCTCTTAGTTGGTAGGAAAAATCCCGGTTTCTTTAAGAAACCGGGATTTTTTATTGAGAAGGAAGAAGAAAGAAGGAACACTCCTGGACGCTTAAACTCTATCTGTAGAGTGCGCCTCGTCCCAAAAAGATTTGCCAAAAATAGAATGTTATGTCGGTAAGTTGAATCTGATATTTATGAATTTGCTGAGCAATGCGATTCATGCCTTGAATTGCTATGACCAAAAACGCACCTCGGAGCAAATTAAAAATGACCATAGTACGATTACGATTTGTACTTCTATGCTGAATTAGGATGGGGTAAGAATCGGTGTGAAAGACAATGGGCTGGGAATAACAAGGGAGGTAAGAACCCATCTATTTAGTCCTTTCTTTACAACTGAACCTGCGGGTCAAGACACTGGTTTGGGATTATCTGATTACCTATCAGATTGTGGTGGAGAAGCGCGGCGGAAATTTGAAGTGTTTATCACAGCCAACAGAACGGGGTGCATAATTTGTGATTGAGATTCCCATTAGGCCGAATAATCGGGTAGAGATGAAAGAAACTTAAAAGGAATTAAACAAAAAATTAGGGGAAAGCCTGGTAAAGTCTATAATCGCGATCGCACTTCCCCAATTTCTCTGTAATTTCTGAAGTCTCCCAAACACCGAACGACCTCGCTGAAGCCCTCAATAGTAGATTTTCAGTGGTTTGTCAACTTGTCAGTGTCCCGCACTGGTTAAGGTGAGGCGTGAGGGCGCGATCACGCCTTCACCATGTGCCAATTGCGTAAGTTTTGAACTAATAATTAATGACTAATGACTAATGATTACCTTCCTCCGACGACGACATTTTTAATCCGCAGATGGGGGCCGCCGACGCTTACCGGCAAACCGCTCTGGCCGCCTTTACCGCAACCGCCGTAGGCATAAACCGAGTCATTTCCTATAGACTCAATATCCTTTAACGTCTGAAATACATTGCCACTTAAAGTGACATCGCTGACCGGTTCGGCCAATTTTCCGTCGCGAATCATGAACCCTTGAGCCGCCGCAAAGGTAAACATTTCGCCGTTGGTTTGTCCTCCCAACATCCGCACTGCATAAACTCCTTCTTCAATGTCGGCAACCATTTCGTCAAAAGAATGTTCGCCAGACTCGATCGCAGTATTAGTCATCCGCACCAAAGGCATAAAAGTAGCACTCAAAGCCCGGGCATTTCCCGTCGGACTTTCGCCCATTTTTCCCGCAGTCTCGCGATTGTGCATCCGAGCCGCTAAAACTCCATTTTTAATTAAATGCTTGCACTGAGCCGGCACACCTTCGTCGTCATATTTCAAAGTTCCCGGCAATCCCGGTACAGTTGCGTCGTCAATTACATTCAATTGTTCGATCGCCACAGGCTTGCCCAAAGTCAACAATTCCTGCATTTTCGGGTTTTCGTAAATGCCGTCTGCTTCCGACAAATGCCCGAAAGCTTCGTGAATAAAAACCCCCGACAAATAAGGGTCTAAAATCACCGGATACTGACCGCCTTTCACCGATTTTGCCTCTAGTTGGCCAACAGCTCGAACGGCAGCACTCTTAACACGATCTTCAATATTTGTCAAGACATTGTAATCCGATCGCGAGTGAATCGACTCAAACCCTTGGCGGACGACACCGCCCTCGCCGCGGGCGATCGCTCCGAAACGCCCGGTCACGTCCAAGCGCTCTTGAGCGATACAAGTACCTTGAGAATTCACAAAATAAGTAATCCCAAATCTGTCGCTATAACCTGCCATTGTCGTCTGAATTCGCGGGTCATAATCTAACAGCAAGTGATTGTAAGATTCAAGCAATTTCCGCTTTTCGGCTAGAGTAATAGAGCGCGGGTCACGGCCCAATTCCACAGCTACATAATCTTGAATCGGGGTGACATCTGCTAGTAGAGTTTTTTCGCTGCCAACCAAACGAGACTGCACTACAGCTTCTTCAATGCGGTCTTTTAACTCATCTAAACCGTTAAAAGTTACAAAACTCCAGCCACCTTTGTGACAGGCGCGGATGCCGCCGGCGAGACTAAAACTGCGGTTGACAGCATCTAACTGAGGGCCGCGAAAACTAATCGCAGTTGACTCGCTTTGTTCGAGGCGAACTTCTAGATAATCCACGCGATCGCGGTAAGGTGCGATCGCTTCCATCAACTGTTCTTGCATCAAATTGCCCCTATGAATGATTAGCCGTAGCGCTGAAAAAAATTATTGCTAAACCTATTTTAGCTAATAACTCCCGTCTTTCGGGTGCGCGTTCCCCCACCGCTGTGGTGCGGGAGCATGGCGCGCCCTACCCGATCGAGGGCGAGTCAATCGATTTGAGATTTGAGATTGATCCGTCCTGAGCCTGCGAAGGAATGAATCCGGGGGCTTATGACCACATTACTTTCGGTCAGTCGATTTGAAATTTAAAACTTTGTCCATAGAATTAATGATGAGAGGCTTGTCGATCGCCAACCTTCGGCGGGCGTCCTAGAACACAAAAAACTCGCGCCCGCTTGCCAAAAGCCCGGTATGCCGAAAATCTTGCATTTGCCTAGAGAAATCAAACTAAACTAAATCTATCTAAAGATCTAAAAAATATACCTTAACCGCCGGCAGATGGAATACTTGAAGGTGAAAAAATTTCAAATTTCACCGTATTTAGCAGCAATTTCGGCATCAATAGCAATTTTGGTCGGAGTTAGCATTTTAGATCGCTCAGAACAGCGGCGGTTTTTTCACTACAACCGCGCTAGCACCCTCGATCGCCTCAGCACAGTCCGTTCTAAGCTGGAAGGCTCTTTGAATTCCCGCCTGTTTTTGATGCGGGGTTTAGGGGCTTACCTTTCCAACAACCCAAACATCACCGAAGCCGAGTTTACAGCGACGGCGAGAATTCTGGTGGCACACCAACCGGGCATTCGCGCCATAACTTTAGTTAAAGGCACGACGGTCGCTTACATTTACCCACGGGAGGGAAATGAAGCGGTGATCGGGGTTGACTTGACGACGCTACCTGAACAGCAGCAAATGGTCAAAGAGGTACTCCAAACCAGAAAAACTTTGCTTGCCGGGCCCGTGAAATTATTGGATGGGGACGAGACGTTCATCAGCCGATCGCCGATTTTTCTCACACCCTCCGGCGCCGAGCCTGAAACAGGAGTTTACTGGGGCTTGACAGGTCTGATCATCGACAAAAATTCTCTGATTGAGGAAGCAGGACTCAACGACTCCTCAGCGAACCTGCAATACGCTCTGCGGGGCAAAGACGGTTCGGGAGCATCCGGCCCAGTGTTTTTCGGTGACGGGTCAATTTTTCAGCAGAATCCCGTGCTGCTGGAAGTGACTTTGCCCAACGGTTCCTGGCAGTTGGCAGCAATTCCGGCGGGAGGATGGCCTGTGAATTCGCCGTTTCGGGGGTGGCTGATCTTTGGAGGCGACTTGCTGGCACTTTTGACCGGGGTCGCAGTTTTTAGCTGGGTCTACGGCCGTGCGAAACTGCGATCGAGCGAAGTTAAGTACCGGCAATTAGTTGAGAATGCTAACAGCATGATTGTGCAGTTAGACAGTGAAGGCAAAATTACTTTTTTTAACGAGTTTGCTGAAACTTTTTTCGGGTATTCAGAAGCAGAAATCATCGGCAAAAGTGCGATCGGCACAATTATACCGAAAACAGAGTTATTTGAAAGTGACCTCGCGACAAAGATTCGAGACTGTTTGGCACAGCCGCAAAAATACTTCCAAAACGAAAATGAAAACATCCGCAGAAATGGAGAAAGGGTGTGGATAGCGTGGACAAATAAACCTTTACTAGATGCGAAGGGAAATGTGGCAGGACTGCTTTGTATCGGGACGGATATTAGCGATCGCAAACAAGCTGAAATCGCCCTGCAAGCTTCTGAAGCAGAACTTCGAGCTTTGTTCGCTGCCATGAACGATGTAATTTTGGTGATTGATATTGAGGGACGCTACCTGAAAATTGCCCCGACAAATCCCGGACTTTTATACAAACCGTCGGCAGAACTTGTCGGCAAAAAAATCAGCGAAGTATTCGCTCCAGAAATTGCAGATTTTTGTCAGGAGCAAATTCGCACCGCCCTTGCTACAAATCAAACCTGTACTTTTGAATATAACCTGGAAATTGCCAGCGTACAAACGTGGTTTGCCGCTACCATTTCGCCAATGAAAGAAAACACGGTTCTGTTGGTGGCCCGCGACATTACGGAGCGCAAGCAAGCAGAAAATTGGTTAACCGGTCAAAAACAAATTTTAGAAATGATTGCTAAGGGCGCTCCTCTTGGCGATACTTTAAATACTTTAGTTGAAATTATCGAGCACCAATCTAGAGATGTCCTGGGGTCGATATTGCTTCTCGCTCCAGACGGCAAACATTTGCTGCACGGAGCAGCGCCCAGTTTGCCCGACAGTTACAATGCTGCTATTCATGGCATAGCCATCGGCCCGAATGTCGGTTCCTGCGGCACTGCTGCCTTTAGTCGCCAACAGGTGATAGTTACAGATATTGCCAGCGATCCTTTGTGGAAAAATTTTCGAGATTTAGCCTTGAGTTGTGGACTGAGAGCTTGCTTGTCTACTCCTATTTTCTCATCTCAGGGTCAAGTTTTGGGAACTTTTGGAATGTATTATTCTCAACCACGCAAGTCCCATTTTTTTGAGCTGCAATTGATAGAGGCGATCATAAACTTAGCAGGAATTGCGATCGAACGCAACCAGGCAGAAGAAAGTCTCAAACAGCTCAATCAAGAACTAGAAAATAGAGTCAAACATAGAACAGCTCAATTGATGCAAACTGAAGAACGCTGGCAGTTAGCACTCAAAGGCAACAATGACGGCATTTGGGACTGGAACTTGCAAACAGGTGAACTTTTTGTGTCAGAGCGCTTTAAGGAAATCACTGGTTACGAAGATAGTGAAATTAGCGATTACAATAAGAAATGGAAGACGAGTTTACATCCCGATGATTTAGTGATTTCTCAGCAACTTCTTCAAGAACACTTGGAGAGAAAAACGCCGCATTACATCACCGAATACCGATTGTGGTGCTACAACAGCGCCTACAAATGGATATTGAGTCGGGGACAAGCTTTGTGGGACGCATCTGGAAAAGCAGTCCGCATGGTTGGTTCAATTACTGACATTACGGAGCGCAAACAAGCAGAGGAAGCACTGCGGGAAAGCGAGGCAAGATTCAAAAAGCTGTCTGCTAATTTGCCGGGAATCATTTATCAATTTTTGTTGTGTCCCGATGGCTCTTTCAGTTTTCCTTACATAAGTGCTGCTTGCCGAGAACTTTTAGAGTTAGAACCAGAAGATGTTCTAAAAAATGCGGCATTAGTCACAGATTTGATTCATCCCGAAGACCGCCAAAATCACGACGAATCTGTTGCTATTTCTGCCCAAAGTTTGCAACCTTGGCAGTGGGAAGGACGGATGGTGCTACCTTCGGGCAATATTCGTTGGTTCCAGATAAATTCGCGTCCTGAAGCTAAGGAAAACGGCGATATTCTTTGGGACGGCATCGCCGTTGATGTTACGGATCGCAAACAAGCTGAGTTAGCTTTGCAAGAAAGCCAGCAGTTCATTCAAAAAGTAGCATCAGCTACTCCCGGTATTTTGTATCTCTACGACTTGGAAGAACAGCGAAATATCTACACTAATACTTCAATGCTCGCGCTTTTGGGCTATACCAGCGACGAAATTAAAGCGATGGATTCGTCACTCATGCCTCAGTTAATACACCCCGAAGATTTTCCTAAAATTGTGAAACATCACGCGAGCTTTGCAGGAATTGAAGATGGCGAAACTAAGGAAATTGAGTACCGGGTACGGGGAGCAGACGGTCAATTGTTGTGGCTGCAAAGTCGGGATACTATTTTTAGTAGGAATGCAGACGGTAAGGCTAAGGTAATAATTGGAGTTTCCCAGGATATTACGACTCGCAAGCAAGCAGAGGAAGGACTGCGACAAAGCGAGGCACGAGAAAGAGAAAAAGCGCGAGATTTAGAGTCAGCGCTGCGGTCATTGCGCTCTACTCAAACTCAGCTCATTCAAACTGAAAAAATGTCTTCTTTGGGGCAATTAGTTGCGGGGATTGCTCACGAGATTAATAATCCCGTTAACTTCATTCACGCTAATATTGATTATCTCAACCAGTATACAAAACAGTTGCTCGATCTGGTGAGTCTTTACGAACATGAGTATCCCGAACCTAATTCAAAAATTGTCGATCGCATTGAAGAGATTGATTTGGATTTCATGGCTGAGGATTTAAGAAAAGTTATGGGTTCGATGCAGGTAGGAAGCGAGCGCATCCGGCAAATTGTATTGTCCCTCAGAAATTTTTCGCGACTGGACGAATCGGCAATGAAGCCGGTGGATATTCACGCGGGAATTGAGAGCACTTTGTTAATTTTGCAGCACCGCTTGAAGAGTCGGGACAGTCGCCCGGAAATTGAAGTAATTAAGGAGTTTGGAAAACTGCCACTGGTGGAGTGCTATGCCAGCCAACTGAATCAAGTATTTATGAATATTATTGCTAATGCAATTGATGCTATTGAAGAACGATATCAAAAGTTATCGGTTCCACAATCAGAGACAAAGAGTGGCCGCATTACTATTTCCACTGGTGTAACCCCCCAGAACACTGTGAGGGTAGAAATTTCGGACAACGGTACGGGCATTCCCGATGGGATAGTCGATCGAATTTTTAACCCGTTTTTTACTACGAAAGCTGTGGGGAAAGGTACGGGTTTGGGAATGTCTATCGCCCACTCGATTGTGGTGGAAAAGCACAAGGGCAAGATTGACTGTATTTCGTCCATAGGATGCGGAACAACTTTTAAGATTGAGATGCCGATCGACAAAGTGTATAAATAGTAGGGTGCGCCAGTCGGTTTTAGATTTGAGATTTGAGATTTTAGATTGACTCTGCAGTGGTAGGGTGGGTTAGTGGATTTGAGATTTGAGATTTGAGATTTTAGATTGACTCCACCGTGGTAGGGTGGCTTAGCAATTCTTGATTTTCAGGGGCGGAGCGATAAGCTGACTCACCCTACAAATTAAAGACTAAAATAGACTGAAGCTGCTAACGAAGCGGTGCTGCATCAAACCTTTAATTGTATAAAAATTGACATGATGGGATTAATCCTGGAAGCCCTGCAAGCAATGGGACACAATGTCCGCTGGATGTCTTGGAATTTGTTTTTGGGTTTAGTACCGCTGGGCCTGAGTTTTTGGCTGTTCCGCAAACCTCGATCGCGCTGGCTGCTGTGGGGTACGGGCTTTCTCCTGGGCGCTACTTTTTTGTCCAGTACGCGCCCTGTTTTTGCCTATCTGAGGCACATAGTGCAAGATGTGGGCAAAACTTACGTTTTGGGGGCGATCGCGATTACGCTTGCACTGATGGCTTTAGACATCTGGGTACTGCGGCAGCGCGGAGTTCGCTCTCTCCGCTGGTGGGGCGGTTTTTTCTGGTTTATCGCATTTTTGCCGAATGCGCCCTACGTTTTAACTGATATCATTCACCTGATCGAGCAGATTAAAGAGGGGAACTCGGTATGGACTGTGACTCTAGCTTTGATCCCGCAGTATCTGGCGTTTATGCTGATCGGGTTTGGGGCTTACGTGCTGTCGGTGATGAATTTGGGTTACTATTTGAAGCAACAGGGTTTGAGTAGATTTATCCTGGCAACGGAGATAACTATACACGCACTTTCGGCGATCGGAATTTATTTAGGGCGATTTATCCGCTTCAACACTTGGGACATTCTGACTAACCCCGATGCGCTGGTTAACAGCGTAATGAACGATTTGATAGGCAAGCGTCCGGTTTTAGTAATGGCTGTAACTTTTGTAGTAATTGCTGTTTTGTATTGGGTAATGAAACAAGTAATTTTAGGAATTAGCCAGCGATTTTACAGCAGTAAATTGCAGTCGGACTTGGCCGGCGATAGTGCAACTTCTTCCAGCTAGAGCGATTTGAGATTTGAGATTAAAGAATTGATTCAACATATGAATTTAAGAGCTTGAACTAAGCTCCCAAATTTTTTCTTGCCACCAGTTAACTCGGAAAACCAGTTTCCGTCTGTGGGTGAGAGAATTTTTTTCGCGAAAGTCCGAAATAAATTACTGCTGCATTTTGTCACAAGACTTGATATGTTAGAACAGTCAAAGTAGTTTTGTAAACAGCAAAGATGAATCGATTTGACCGTCAGTTGTGGCAGAGATTTATTGCGATCGCCCAACCTTACTTTTATCCTTTAGAGCCTGGGGGTGGCAGAATCTTTTTAGGATTAGTAGCGCTGTTGTTGATATTTCTCTTCGCTGCGATGTTTGTGTTGGTCAGCGCTGTATGTTTGGGTATTCAAGTCTTTTTTCCAGAATTTGTCAATAGTATTGCAGCAGGCTTAGTTACTTTGTTGAAAGGAATTATTAATTCGCCCGCAATTGCGATCGTGGCTTTAATGTTAATTCTTCCTTTCAGCGCTTTTGTCTGGTTCAAAGACAGATTGACACCGCACTGGCAGCCCTGGGCTTTATTGACTTTGCTGCTGTTTTTGTCGCTGTCTGTCAGTGGTATGAATGTAATAATTAGTTACGTCGGTAACTTTTTTAACACAGCACTAGCTAAGAAAGACCAGCTCAATTACTGGAAGTATCTGTTTGTGTATGCAGGGGTTTTTATAGTCGGCACTCCCATTGTGGTAATTTACCGGTATACCGAAGATAAATTGGGTATCTACTGGCGGGAGTGGATGACTAATAAGTTCCTCGATAAGTATTTTCAGAATCGGGCTTATTACGAAATAAATTTACACAAGGAAATCGACAATCCAGACCAGCGAATTTCCGAAGATGTCCGCTCTTTTACCCGGACAAGTTTGTCATTTATGCTGATCATCCTGGGTTCAATAGTTAATATTATATCTTTTACTGGTATCCTGTGGTCTATCTCAAAACAACTTTCGATTTTTCTGATTATCTATGCTATTGTGGGCACGACAGCTACTCTAGTTTTTGGTCAAAGATTAGTACCTCTGAATTTCGAGCAACTTAAAAAAGAAGCAAATTTTCGCTACGGACTGGTTCACATTCGCGACAACGCCGAATCTATTGCTTTTTATGGAGGCGAGGAGCAAGAATCATTTCAAATAAAGCAGCGATTTGTGGAAGTATTCCGCAATTTTAATTTGCTAATTGGTTGGCAGCGGAACTTGGATTATTTCACAACTGGATACGGATATGCTGTTGTGATTATTCCGGCTTTGTTTCTAGCTCCAACTTATTTTGCAGATCAAAGTGGTACAATCGAGTTTGGAGATATCACTCAAGCTGGTTTTGCTTTCACTCAGGTTTTGCGCGCTTTTTCTGTGATTGTAACTCAGATTGAGCCGCTGAGTTCTTTTGCAGCTAGTATCAATCGTTTGACTGTATTTACAGATACTCTGGAAGCGAAAAAAGCGGTATCTCGTCCTGGAGGAACTGCTATAGATGTAGTAGTAGATTCTCAGTTGACACTGGAGCACGTTACTTTAGATACTCCGCAGCATCAAAAGACTTTAATTAAGGATTTGTCGGTAGCAGTGCAGCCCGGTGAAGGACTGTTAATTGTCGGACAAAGCGGTGCTGGAAAGAGTTCCTTGCTGCGGGCAATTGCGGGTTTGTGGGACGCGGGAACGGGGCGTTTAGCGCGACCGGAATTGGGGGAAATGCTATTTTTGCCGCAGCGTCCTTATATGATTTTGGGGAGTTTGCGATCGCAACTTTTGTATCCCAACACCAGCAGCGAGGTTGATGAGGCACAATTGCGCCGCGTTTTGGAATCAGTAAATTTAGCAGATTTGCCGGACAGATTGGGCGGTTTTGATGCGGATTTAGATTGGGGTGAGATTTTGTCGCTGGGAGAACAGCAACGTTTAGGTTTTGCGAGATTGTTATTGACGGAACCCAGATACGCTATTTTGGATGAGGCGACAAGTGCTTTGGATTTGAAGAACGAGCAACATTTATACGAGCAGTTGCAAGCCACTAAAACTACGTTTGTGAGTGTCGGCCACCGATTGAGTTTAGTGAAATATCACCAGCAGGTTTTGGAACTTCTGGGCGATGGGAGTTGGCGGCTGCTTTCTGCCCAAGAATACCGCGCTAGTGCGACAATTTTTGGCTGATACAGCGCTGCTTTCAAAAATTGTAAACTTACCCGGTTTTTGGTTAGCTGTGGGTTGTGGTGCGGTTGGATATTTATGGTTTGGTGCTATAAATTAAGCGCCGCGCCTCCACTCTACAAGAGGTTTTACAGCTAGGAAAATAACAACAATTAATGCCGATTAACTCCCCGTTCCTCATACCCTCTTAGATTAAAGAATTAAATAATTGAAGAATTGGGAATGACTGATTGTGTATTACTTGGGATCGGGAGCATCCCGGTTTTGTAAATAGCCGAATAAGTGTAAAATAGTTAAAATCAATAAAAGCGTCAAAAAAAGTCGAGAAAAAGAGCCAT